>JAEYTI010000082.1 GCA_023434145.1 Chloroflexota bacterium
GTATGCGCTCCTCAATGACCTGGCAGAGTTCCAAAATGACTTTGCCCTCATTCTGGATGACTACCACACCGCCGACTGCCCAGAAGTAGCGCAAATCATTCAATTTCTCCTGGAACACCGCCCGCCCAACCTGCACCTGATCATCACCAGCCGTGTGACGCCTTCGCTCTCATTGACTCGGCTGCGCGCACAAGGCCAGGTATTGGAGATATCCGCACTCGATTTACGATTTTCCACAGACGAAATCCGCGATTTTTTTGAACGAAGCATGAGCTTGCAGTTAAACGCTGCTGAGATTGACCGGCTGGGACAACTAACCGAAGGTTGGGCAGCTGGCCTGCAACTGGCAGGGCTGACGATGGCTCGACACCCGGTAGATTGGAACCTTCCCGTCAGCCAGGCGCTCATCTTCGATTACCTGGCCGAAGAAGTACTGCACCGTGAACCACCCGAGGTGCAAAAATTCTTAAAGACGACCGGGTTATTTGATCGATTTTGCATTTCCTTGTGTGAAGACCTGGACGGAGCGATACAGCCGGACGCCAAACAGTTGAAAGAAATCCTCGCTTATATTGAACGATCCAATCTGTTTCTGGTGCCCCTAGATGCTGCCGGGACCTGGTTTCGCTATCACGCCTTGTTTACTGACTTTTTGCGGCGCCAACTACCCGCCGAGGAGCAACCACCACTGTATATGGCAGCCAGCCGTTGGTTTGAGCAAAACGGTCTATTGGAGGATGCCATTCATTACGCCATCCACGCGGCGGATTTCGAACGCGCAGCGCAAATGCTCGAAGGTTTCTATCTCGACCTGATTCAACGCGGAGAACAGGCCGCACTCACGGATTGGATTGCCACCATGCCTTCCGCGGTTTTGGATAGACACCCCAGGCTAAAACTGGCCCTGGGGTGGGCAAATGTGGTCACCCTCAATGTGGATGAGGCCCTACGCTGTGTAGAAGGCATCGAAACTCAAATTCCTCCAGATGGGGCCGGAGATCGGGCACGGGGTGAGGCAAAGGCGCTCCGCGTGCTCGCAAATATTTTTGCGGGGAAGGGCTCTGCCACAGAGGAGATCGAATCTGCATTTGATCTTCTTGCGCAGCAAGATGATTTTCTGCACTGCCTGCTGCACTTTAACCTGGGGATGAATTTTGTGATGGAAGGGAAAACCGCCAGGGGGGTCGAGGAATTCACAGAGGCAGTGCGGCTGTCCGCTGCCCTGAAAATCCCGCTGCTCGCAATCGTCGCTCAGGTGCAGTTGGCCGAGACTCGCCAGATCCGCGGTGCGCTGGGTTTGTCCGAACGCGCCTTCCAACAGGTGATCCGCTACGCGACCGAGACGCTGGGCGAACACACCTTTTTACTCGGCATGCCTTATATCAGCTATGCCGATTTACTCCGCGAGCAAAACCGGTTTGATCAGGCAGTCTGGTATGCTGAAAAGGGCATTCAATACTGCCATCGCTGGGCACTTGTCGCCAGCATGGATGGGCAAATTGCCCTGGCACGGCTGCGTGCAGCCCAAAGCCATTGGGAAGAAGCCTTTCGCATTCTTGAAAACGCTGTCCAGATTGCCGAGACCAGTGCCTCGGTGCTGGATGACACCTTTGTTTCCGTTCATCTGGCACGCCTGGCAGTTTTACAGGGCGACATTGCCAAAGCGGAGCGATATATCAATGCCTATGAACTAGAAAAAGCGGGTGAGAAAGCCTACTTCCACCTGCGAGAAATGATCCAACTGGTGCTGCTTCGCGCGAAAGTGGCGCACCTGGTAGATGATTCGGCAGCGGCTCCGGCGATCATCGAGCAGTTGTCAACGTTGATTGCGGAAGCGGAACGGCTGGAGCGCGTGACGCCGGTGATTGAAGCGCTGATCGTGCGGGCATATGCAGAGCATGCTTACGCACAGAGTATAAATGGGATTGGGAAACGTGGTGCTGAGAAGCTCACTGCCGCGCTCAGCCTATCGAAAGCCTTTACCCTCGGCGCGCAAAGCGGCTATGTGCGCATTTTTGCGGATGAAGGCCAGTTGTTATTGAATCTGCTGGAACTGTACCGGGAGCAGATTCACGCGCCGAACTCGTATGTGGAGCAGATCGTGCAAATTCTACGCAGTGAAAGCAGCCAGCAACATGGAGGTTACAAACACCAACTAGCTGGTGTGCGTGCGGCTCCCGCAGCGACATCGGATGGTCTTGTCCCCCTCGCCCGCCGCGAACTCGACATTCTGAGGCACATGGCTGAAGGAATGACCAACCAGGAGATCGCTGCTGAATACACGCTCGCAATCACCACGGTCAAGAAACATGTGGCCAACATTTTAGCGAAATTGGACGTATCGAACCGGACCCAGGCGGTCACTCTTGCCCGAAAGCGCAGCTGGATAAAATAGCGTACGATGGGCTATGGGTGTAACGAACTGCACCCTACCACACAGACAACAAATATACTTCTTTTCTACTCCTTTGGAGCGCCGACAAAGCGGTCCCCGAAGCGTATCTTTAATGAAAAGAACGCCGCGGGGATTTTTCTTATATTGATACTTTGTTGGATCGTTTTGTGTGGCCAACTTCGTTGGCCACACAAAACGATCCAACAAAGTTCAAATAGCTTTTCCCAGCAAAAAGGAGCTAGCTTTGGCAAATCTCATCGATCTCAAAGGCATCACCAAAATATACAACACCGACGCGGGGCCGTTTCATGCGCTCAAAGATATTGATCTACAGGTGGAACCTGGAGAATTTGTCGCCATTGTGGGCAAATCAGGCAGCGGCAAAACCACATTGATTAACATGATCACTGGCCTGGATAGGCCCACCCAGGGAGAGATCTGCGTGGGTGGCGCGGCAGTGGAACAGCTCAGCGAAAACAAGCTCGCCGCCTGGCGCGGGCGCACCATTGGCGTGGTGTTCCAGTTTTTCCAACTCCTACCCACGCTGACTGCGCTAGAGAATGTCATGCTGCCGATGGATTTCTGCGCCATCCCCGCCTTTGGCGAGCGCCGCGCCCGCGCGATGGAACTGCTCTCACTGATGGAAATCGATCAGCACGCGGGCAAGCTGCCGGCCAAACTCTCCGGCGGGCAGCAGCAGCGCGTGGCAATTGCCCGCGCCCTGGCCACCGACCCGCCTATACTGGCCGCGGACGAACCCACCGGCAACCTCGACTCAAAAACCGCCGCGGCGGTCTTTGCCCTGTTTGAGCGGCTGACCAGTTTGGGGAAAACCGTGTTGATGGTCACTCATGACCCCGACCTGGCCCGCCGGGCGGGACGGCAAATTCACATTACAGATGGCATGATTGTTTCTGACACGGTTGGTGTCGCCGACTCCAATGGGAGGGCCGTATGAAAACATCCTGGATCAAGGTGTATCGAGATCTTTGGAATAACCGCGCACGCACCGGGCTGGTGATCCTCTCGATTGCCGTGGGTGTCTTCGCCATCGGCATGATCTTCACCACCCAGCAAGCGCTGACTGAGTCGCTGGCGGCACAGTATGCCGCCTTGCGACCGGCAGACGCCATTCTGCAAACAGAGCCCGCCTTAAATGATGACTTCATCACCTCGATCCGCCATATGCGCGATGTGAGTGAGGCCGAAGGCCGCCGCGCGCTGCCACTGCGCATCTCTCTCGACGGCGAGGGCGCAACCTGGCGGGATCTGACACTCTATGCCCTGCCCGACTTTGATGATCAGCGCCTGTTTCGAGTTCACCAGCAAGATGGACATTGGCCGCCTGGAAAAGGCGAAGTACTGCTGGAACGCGCCTCGATGGTATACATCGGCGTGCAGCCAGGAGAGGAAATTCTGGTCAAAACACCGGAAGGTCGCAAATTCTACCTGACGGTCACGGGCCGGACCCACGACCTATACCGCATCCCACCTGTGATTGAAGGCTGGATCTACGGCTACGTCAGTATGGACACCCTGCGCTGGATGGGCCAGCCCGAAGGCTATAACGAGCTGTATCTTACCGCCAATTCCGATGCGAACATGAAAACCGTCACCGACAAAGCAGCAGACCGCATCGAAGGCAGCGGGCTGCCGGTTTACCAGAAAACCATGCCAGACCCAGGCCAGCATCCACTTAGCTACATCATTGACACGGTGCTGATCCTGCTGGGATTGCTGGCCGTGCTGGCGATGTTCCTCAGCGGCCTGCTGGTGGTCAACGTTATCTCCGCTCTGGTAACACAGCAAGAAAAGCAGATTGGCGTGATGAAGGCCATCGGAGCGCGTTCCGGGCAGATCCTTGGGTTGTATTTCAGCATGGTGCTGGCGCTTGGTCTGATGGCCTGCCTGGTGGCCATTCCGTTCAGTTATCTGGGCGCGCAAGCCCTGGCCGCTTTTGTTGCCAGTCTGATCAACTTTGACCCGCCGCAAGTACAGTTTACCCTGCCAGTACTGCTGATCCAGTTCGGGGTTGGGCTGCTGGTACCGCTGCTGGCTGCTACGCCGGCTATCTTGCAGGGTACGCGGGTTTCTCCAGCACGGGTGTTGAGTGAGTATGGCATCAACCAGGGCTGGAACGGGGGGAATATTATGGAAGCAGTATTGCGCCGCTTCCCCCGGCTCAGCCGCGCCACGCTGATGGCGCTGCGCAACCCCTTCCGCAAACGCGGGCGGTTGATCCTGTCGCTGGTCACACTCACATTTGCCGGGGCGGTATTCATGGCGATCATCAACCTGCAAGCCTCACTAACTACAACGCTTAACCAGGTTCTCGGCTTTTGGGGTTATGATGCCTGGTTAATCGTCGACGGTCATGTGCCAGCACGGCGGATGATTGAGGAAGCGAAAACCGTGCCGGGGGTAGCGCAGGCAGAAGCATGGGGGTTCACCATTGGGCGCGCTGTGCATGAGGATGGGTCGGAGAGCGACAACCTGTACTTGCTCGCCCCGCCTGCCGAGACCAAACTGCTCAACCCGCCGATCATTGCCGGGCGCGGACTGCGCCCCGGCGAGAAAGATGGGATTCTGGTTAGCCCGGGTCTGCTGGCGCGCGAGCCAGCTTTAAAACTGGGCGGGAAAATGCAGGTCAAAATTGAAGGGCGCGAACAGACGTACACCATTGTTGGGGTGATGCGCATGATGGGTAACAGCAGCATCGGCTACTTCACCGTGATGGATTACACCGCTTATGCGCGCCATGTCCGTGAGCCAAACCGCGCCAATGCGTTGATTCTGACCTTCACGAAACCCCGCCTGGAAGACCAGCGCCGGATTGCCAGCCAGGTGGAAGCGCGTTATGACCGCGCCGGAATCCGGGTACTCTCCAACTTCCTGATCGCCGAAGAGCGGGAAGAGATTGATGGGGCATTTGTGATCATCGTCGCCCTGCTGATGGTGATGACCGTAGTGCTTGCGACTGTCGGCGGGCTGGGTTTGATGGGCTCGATGAGCCTGAACGTGATCGAGCGCACGCGCGAAATCGGCGTTATGCGCGCCTATGGCGCCTCTAGCGCGGCGGTCTTCCGCATTGTCATCGTGGAAGGGCTGCTGGTTGGCCTGATCAGTTGGGTGCTGGCAATTGTGCTCTCCCTGCCAATCAGCGTGCTGCTGGCGCAAACCGTCGGGATGTCCTTTATGGACGACCCAATGCCAGCAACCATCTCAACCATGGGAATCTTCGCCTGGGCGGTGCTGGTGGTAATCATCTCTGGAGTCGCCAGCCTGCTTCCGGCGCTAAATGCCGTGCGATTGACTGTCACACAAGTCTTGGCCTACGAGTAACTTGAAATTCAACAAACAACAAGGAGTTCCCAATGAAACAACGTGTTCTTTTCCTGATCATGCTCGTTACACTACTGATACTCCCCGGATGCAGTGGAATGCCTACCCCGGCCCCGGTTGTCGCCGCGTCAGAAACTGCGGATGAACCCCACACCGTTACGGCGGAAGGCAAACTGCTCCCCATGCAGCAAGCGGGGTTGTCGTTTGTGCAGGCAGGAGTGATTGGTGAAGTACCGGTGAAACCGGGAGATGCCGTGGAAAGCGGTGCTGTGTTGGCCCGTCTGGTTGGCATTGAAACCGTACAGGCCGAGCTGGCCGCTGCTGACCTGGAGCGCACCCTGGCCCTACAGTCGCTGGATAGCCTGCGCCGCAGCGCGATGCTCACCACCGCGGATGCACATAAAGATCTGCATACCACCCAGAAGGCCTACGAAACGGAAGCCAGGGGGTGGAATCTGAGCAGCGAGGATGACGCCACTGACCTGGAACTGGCTCTGGAACGATATATTGAGGCAGAAGCGGAATACCGGAAAGCGAAATCGGAACTAGACCGCCATGCCAACAAGGACACCGACAACCCGAAGCGGCAGAATGCGCAGCGGACCTTTGATGATGAGAAGGCGGACCTGTCCAGCCGCTACTCGGGGCTGATGGAAGAAATCCCTGTTACCGATGAACACCTGGATGAGAAACAAATCGCACTGTTGAAATCCATTTCGGCGCTCGAGCTTGCCCGGCAGCGGGTGGGCCGCCTGGACAAGGGCATAGACCGCGAGCAGCTTTCCGCTGCCGAAGCCAGGCTAAAGACCGCCGAAGCGCACCTGGCTGCCGCAGAAGCCGCCCTGACCTTTTATGAACTGCGTGCGCCCTTTGCTGGAACCGTCTTGCGGATGGAGCACCTGTCTACCGGCGAGGCAACGGCCCCTGGTCTACCCGTCGTTTTTCTGGCCGATACCTCGCGTTGGACGGTGGAAACAAAAGACCTGGCCGAAATCGACATTGCGCGGGTCGCCCTTGGCCAAAGTGCCTCGATTGCCCTGGATGCCTTTACGGACGAGACCTTCAGCGGTACCGTCACGGCCATTGACCCTGTTGGTCGCGAATACCTGGGTGACATGACCTACCAGGTCACTATTACCCTTGATGAAGCCGATCCCCGCTTCTATTGGAATATGACGGCCACCATTACCATTTTGATGAAATAAGCTTGGTTATCAACCTGGATGGCGCCCCAAAACCAGGGCGCGCCGTCCAGGTGCCCGGCCGAGGAGTTGAGCTCCATTTTATCTTTTAGGATGGTGTAAATCCGGATCAACAGCTTCCAGCAAATATCCCCAACACCCTTCCGTGCACTTTCTCTTTATTCCGTTTTTCTCATCATATTTCTTGAATGCTTCGTTGCGTTAGAGGTACATCGAGTTACCTTTTCCTCATCTTTCATCAGGCAGCCTTTTGCACCGGGGGTAAAATAGCCAGGCAGCGCACCTTCTGGCTCGCGGTCGAACAAAAGGAT
Source organism: Chloroflexota bacterium (assembly GCA_023434145.1). GTDB lineage: Bacteria > Chloroflexota > Anaerolineae > Anaerolineales > Anaerolineaceae > DSYU01. The sequence goes on from JAEYTI010000082.1 coordinate 7,251, forward strand.
GATTTCGAGTTCTGGGATTTCGTTCTTTAGGAGGTGAAGCAGATTATTACGATCATTTTTTATCAGTACATGGTCGAGCAGCAGAACCTTGGGCTCGAGTTCATTACAGATTCTTCTCGTATCTTGCCTTCGCTCTTGCTTCACCGACAACCAGCAGATCTGAGTGTGCCGTTAGTAAAGTACGGATTCCTGAGCAGACAAAATCCATCAAATATTGTTCAAAAGAACCTGTGGAAATCCACAGGCTTGGGTTAGAGAAGTGCTTCGCCGAAAACAGGAAACCTCCCGATATAGTATTACGCTCACACCCGAGAGGCAGACAGACCCGCGTTACTCGTCTTGATGATGAACTCTTGCCACTTCCTGTCTCCCTCCACTTGTTGGAGAAAGATTGTGTCCGTAATCAAAATTAAACCAATATTTTGGTTATAAACAAGGTCATTTGTAGATATATATTGATTGAAATTGTAATTTATTATTGACATCCCCCCCACAAAGGTTTATACTCATTTTAGTAAAAAATTATAGATAAGTATTTTCCCTTAGAAATAAACTCACCATAATGTAAGGAAAACAGAGTACCCATAGATTAAAGGAGTTTTTGCTGCCTTTAATTATATCTATGTCTTTTTTGGCTTAATAGTGGCTTCGACTGGTTGCAGCCAGTCGAAGCCTATACCCGGGGCACCTCGCAAGCACCCTGTGTATGTTTTTAATTATAGCATACTCAGGTGCGTTTGATTATTTCCGCTGTTTTTATACCAGGTATTCTTCAGGGGGCTATCGCAATTCTACGTTCTGCTTGGGTCCACTGGCTCAATGAAGCAATTAACAAAGCAAAAAGGAGGTTATTAAATTATTTGCCGGCGCTAATTTCAATCCGTTTATGTCGGAAGGGCGGAGCTTTGCTCCAATGTTCGATTATCTAGGGCGTTTTTTCACGAAGCCAGCACATACTATGGAGGGTGGCATGGTAGGGCATGAAGACAAAGAATTTCGCATTATATTCTCGGCGCTCCGGCGCAGGCTATGGATTCTACTCCTCTGTATCCTGATACCAACAGCCGCCGTGTATGGCTTCATTCGATTTATGCCACCAGTGTACGAAGCTACTGTTACGCTGATGGTACAGCCCGCCCAGGATCAGCTTAATAATGAATACAGCACGCTCATTGCGGGTGAGCGAATGGCGATCACCTATGGCCAGATGGGTAAAACGCATGCCGTTTTAGAGGCAGTCATTGATCAGCTTCAATTAAAAATGAAACCCGAGGATCTTGCGAAAAAGATCCAGATCAACACCATTACCAATACCCAGCTCATCGAGTTTACAGTCCAGGATACATCCGCGGAACAAGCCGCTCTAATCGCAAATACGACTGCCAGGGTTCTGTCAGATCACATTCAAACGCTGAACCGCCAGAAATACACCTCCTCGCTGGAAGAGCTTCAATCGAAAATTACCGATCTCACCGTACAGATTGATAATGCGCAAATCCGGCGCAATAATCTCAACGAGCAGGTGAAGGAGCAGGCCGCCGAAATTGATCGCCTAAACGCCCTGATGACCCAACGCCAGACCTACCTGTTAAATCTACAACAGTATCATCACTCGCTGCAGGTTACAGTTGCCCAGGCCACTGACAAACTCCATATCGTCGAGCCGGCAAAAATTAACAGAGCAGTTGTTGGGACTTTGTCAAAAGCCACGGTTGTGCTCTTATTCGATCGCGAATTACTAACCGGAGGCGATGGTTACTCCAGCCTGCCGGTCGGTTATCAGCTGCTGCAATCCTATGGCGCCATGCTGACCGATGAGTCGCTGCTTGAGAAGGCCATTGCCCAGCTCAATGCCGAGGTATCTGCTGACGATCTCGCGGACCGCATGGTTATCGAAGTGGTTTCGGGTACTCAACTGATCAAGCTGCATGTAAGGGATGCCGATCCAACCCTTGCGGCGCGCCTGGCAGATACGATTGCAGAAATCTTTGTCGAAAATATCCAGGCTCAGTTGGCGGCGCCTTACGCGCAGGCTCAGGCAGATCTCAACCGGCAAATCGCGAGTGCATCCGCCGAAATAGACCAGATCTCCGCGGACCTCCGCACACCTATGGGGCAAAAAGTCCGCTTTGAAAGCGAGCTCAACAATCTCGATTTTCTCCTGGTCGAGTATCGCGGCGACCTCCAGGTGGAACGCCAGAACCTGGATAACCTGTCCGCTACCGCTTCCAAAGCCGGCGGAGATTTGATTATCACCGCTGAGGCCAGCGCTCCTACAGATCCTATCGATAACCGCTATTTATTCTTTGCCGCCGCAGGCATTCTTGGATTACTGATCGGGCTGGCCTGGATCATTCTCCTCGAAAAAATTAGGGCGCCGCGCTTCCGCACCCAACAAGATGTAGCCGAGGTGCTGGGTATCCCCGCTTTTGCAAGCATTGGTCGTGCCCGTAACAAAGATGTCAAGAATGTGCTCGATCTTCCCAACAACGAGCTGGTTGCGAATGATTTCTACATCCTAGCCTCCAAAATTCACTCCATGATCCAAAACCAATCACTGCACTCCATCCTGGTCACCAGTCCAGATGTTGCGGACGGAAAATCCTTTGTCACCGCAAACCTGGCTGCTATTCTGACCAGGTTCGGGTTAAAAGTGGTTGTGGTGGATGCACACTTGCGCAGGCCACGCCAACACGAAATGTTCCAGCTCGATCAAAGCGAAGGGCTGGTAACGACCCTCACCAGCCAGACCGGCAGTACCAGCCTGCAAGCGACTCACGTGCCGGAACTTAAAGTGCTCACCAGCGGCGAATCTCGTGACATGCCTGCCGATGTCTTCAACTCACCTCGCCTGCGCAAATTATTTGATGATCTAAAAATGGATGCCGACCTGGTCCTGGTTGACTGCCCACCTCTTCTACCCATGGCCGACTCGACGATTTTGTCTTCCAACACCGATGGGGTCTTACTGGTACTCCGCGCCGACCGGACTACCAGCGACGAAGTAAAAGAGGCTCTATCCAATCTTGATTCCTGTTCATCAAACCTCCTGGGGATCATTTTGAATGACGTACAGCACCACCACTCGCGCCAGAATTACTACTCCCGATATGATGGTAACGGTAAAAGTTCATTGGATCAGAAATCAAAACCGTTTCCGGCGGCTCTGGTATCCTCACTTTCTCGTTCACCCAAAAACGGTGCGGGAAAAGAACACAGTCTTCCGATAAAAGCTGCTCAATTCCAGCGTTTTTTCAGGCGCAGTCCAAGTTCTGCTTCCCTTGTTGAGCGCTTTAAAAGATTGGGGAAATTGTCGAGGAGACACGATGTATAGATCATACGCAAATACCTTTCTTCGGATACTCACCCTTCTCGTATTCCTTCCATTTGGCTGGCTATCATCGACAGCGAGTGCACAAGCCGCGAGCAGATCAAACGGATTCAACGGAAACTCTGTGGAAATGCGGGCAGCTGCTCAGGCAGAGTTACCCGCGCTAATTTCCATCACCTTTGATGATGAAGACGAATCAGTGTACGACGTAGGATATCCAATCCTCCAGTCCCAGGGCATCCCGGCGACCTTTTACTTCATCACCAACTACTTGAATTCACAATGGGTTACGCGGCTCAATGACCTGCAAAACCACGGCTGGGAAATCGGCTCGCACACCCTCTCCCACCCCATGCTGAACCAGATCAGCCAGACACAGCTCATTAATGAAATCAGCCAGAGCAAACAGGTCCTTCAAGCTGCCGGGCTCAATGTTTATGGGTTTGCCTATCCTTATGGGGAGATGGGCAGTAATAACGCCATACCGGACCTCGTCGCTCAGTATTACGACTATGCCCGTTCGGCCAATCCGGGATATAACACGCCAGACACCGACCCTTACAGATTGTATGTTCAATTTCATACCCGGAGTGTCCCGGTGTCTCAGGTTAAAGCCTGGATCGACACTGCCATTGCTCAGAGGAAATGGCTGGTCCTGGGCATGCATTACGTAGATCATCCGAGTGGCGAATATTCTATCAGCTCCGCTGACCTGCAAGAGATTGCCACATATATCAAGGCGCGCATCGATACCGGCCAGATCCAGGCGATGACCATGCGCAATGCCTTTGGGGTCATCAATTCGAGCCCGCCGTCAACCGCACCGGTGATATCTGCGGTTGGGGCATCACCCGCTGAGACACAGGCTATTATCTCGTGGGCAACCAATGAACCCGCATCCTCGATCGTTGAATATGGATTAACCTCTGCCTATGGCAGCGTCACCCCGGAGGCAGATACCTCGCCCTGGGTGACCAGCCACTCCGTCATGCTGGCGAACCTCACAGCCTGTACGACGTACCATTACCGGACTTTGTCGCGAAATGCAGCAGGAGACCAGGGCGCCGGCGGCGACTTTACCTTCACCACCACTGGTTGTACTACGCAATATCCGCAGATCACCAATATCGTAACAGTACCCTCTGCTTCACAGGCAGTGATCACCTGGCATACCAGTACCCCTGCCTCTACCCTTGTTGAATACGGTCTATCGGTCCCGTATGAGTACGCCATCCCAGAAACAGATACTTCACCGCGTGTCAGCAGCCACTCTGTCACGCTGAGCTACCTAACTGCCTGCACTACCTATCATTACCGGGTGCGTTCGTTTGATGAACAAGGAGGAGATGGGTCCAGTTCCGATCTTACCTTTATTACCAGCGGTTGTTCGGTGCCGGTGATCAGCTCCGTTTCGGCTGCGCCTTCCACGACGCAGGCGGTGATCACCTGGACCACCGATATCCAGGCTTCGTCCATTGTCGATTACAGTGAGACCACCCCCTATATCTATTCGATGCCCGAAATCGATACCGAGCCGCGCGTTACCAGCCACTCTGTCACGCTGAGCTATCTGACCGCCTGCACCACCTACCATTACCGCGCTCGCTCGCGAGATGTATACGGGGGCGAAGGTGTAACCGCAGATCTTACCTTTACTACCACCGGCTGCACGGCAGCAGCGCCGGCTCTTTCCAACTTCGCTGCAAACGCCCCCTCCATTCCAGAAGTCTTCACCTGGCGCATTGAAGGTTCTCCCATCCTGCTGCCTGAACCACCTATCCTATAGCTGCTTGAGCGTGCCGTATGGAATCCTCTTTTACCGAATCGATTGCCAGGTTAAACTCGATTGATCTTGTGGCGCTGGCCCTGCTGGGGAGCCTGGTTCTATTCTTTGCGCTCTCCAGGCAGGTCCACTCGTTGATGTTTCTGTTCGTGTTGAGCGCCACGCTGGTTGGCACGACTTTCCCGATCCTGGGAGATGTCGCGCCAATCCTGCGCTGGTTGATCATTTTTGTCTTCCTGATCCTGGGAATCCTTAATGCGAAACTGGCCGTATCGCCTGGCTTGATCCTATATTGGGGATACGTTCTATGCGGGCATATCTTCTTGTTCAATGCGATTGGGATCCAGTACCAGCTGCAAAAAAGCGTTCTCCTGATCATTGTGGCGTTGTCCATCCCACTGCTATTTTCTGCCAGGCCGTATCGCTCCCTAGACCAATCGCTGAAGGCAATTGCCGTGGCGGGGTCGATATTTTGCTTGCTGAATTTCGTAAGCTTGCCTTCGTTCCTGGCTGACCCGGCGCGCTTTACCGGGTATACCAGAGGGGCTGCTTCTCTGGCGATCTTCCTGGGTGGCCTGCTGCCCTTCACCTTGTGGGGAGTATGGAAAACCACGCGATGGGCAAGAATCCTGTGCGCCTTCGGTTTCCTTGCCGGGATGGTTACCCTCATCTTCAGCGGGCAGCGCACCGGAACATTAATTGGCATCGTCGGGATTATCCCACTATTTATCTTCATGCAAAACCGGAAAACCATCGTATGGTCGCTGATATTGCTGGCTGCGACTGTCACAATCGGGATGGTTCTGTTCCAACACTCCAGCCAAGCGCGCACTGAATATCTCGTCTACCGTTTTTTTAATGGGCAGTCCGGCTTTTCAGGCCGTGAGCATATCTGGCGGCTTGCCCTGAATGAAATTCGCACCCTGCCGGCCATTGGTCGCGGGATCGGCGCGGCGGAATTATTCTTTTCCCCCAGTTTTCACAACACGTATTTAGAGGTCTGGTATAACACCGGCCCGTTTGGTCTGGTTTTCTTTATCCTTTCGCAGGCATATTTCCTTTATAAAGCCGCGCGCCTTACCTGGTCTGCCAGAGACCAACACATCAGAAGCGCATCTGCCCTGGCTCTCGGTTATATGACCGGCTATATCGCAATGGGATTTATGGAAAGTATGGGGGCAGGCTCGAGCAGCATCAATATCATTCTTTACCTGTTCCTGAGCCTTCTGGTTACCAATTCAACCACCCTTTCGCCAGCCACGGCTGCCCTCTCCACTGCCGTGGAACCTGCCCCACCTATGCAGAATGCGCTTACTGGATACCTGGGCGCCTCTGGGCATGCGCAGATCGATACGTACGGGCGCGGTGTCCGGGCGAACAATCCTAAGATAAGTTCCAATATAGAAATAAAGATGGATCAAGGAAAACGACGGCGATGGATTGGTAGGGGAGGCGGCCTGTGCCTCCTCTTGCTAGCATTTGCCTGTTCGGGCCAAGATGTGACCGCAATCCGCCCCATCTCGCAAACACAGCCCCCGCCGGCTTACAATCAAACTTCCCAGGTACAGGTCAACCTGTCCTCGCTGCCCAACAACGGCGCCGGCGGTCTTCTCGAAACACCGGCCCCATCGCTCACACCCGAGGCCGAACTGGGCCCGACTCCCATCCTGCCAGGCAATCGTTCCCTTCCTCCTCAAGGCCTGTACGAAAGCTGCATGCCCGAACAGCCGGATTGTCTGAACCGCCTATCCGAAATGGCCGCTCGCGGATTTAAAGTGGTTTTGAATGATGGGCTGCGGTATGCCGCCGCCGCTGCCGATATTCAGTCCTATGCCGATCATGCCGCCCGTTCAGGGATGCAGATCATTCTCCCGATCAAATATTTTCCCACATGGGATGCAGATGACGCGCACCTGGTAAAGGAATTCCCCGAACTGGCACTCGAGGGCGGCTGTACGGATAACAAAAGTTTTCTCACCTACTATATCAACAGCATAAAAGACCACCCTGCGCTCTGGGGTTACTACATCGCAGATGAGGTGCACTCGGAATATCACCTGGGCCTTTCATATTATTCCAATTTTGTAAAGAGCATCGATCCTGACCATCCTCGCCTGATCGTTGAAGAAGCAACCAACGATCCCATGGAAATCTTCTTCACCTTCCCCTCTTTTATGCGAGATACAACCGATGTCCTGGCTGTGGATAATTACCCCTATGGCTATATCGATCCTTTCGATACGATTACCCGCTTCACCGGTGAAAGCGCTCGCATGCTCCAGTTGTGGGCAGAAAAAAATGCCTTGAGCAGCGCCATCGTATTGCAAGCATTTGCCGCCCCGCAGTATTACCCCAATACGCCGCTTTGCTCCCCCTGGCCCCACTGCGCCTCTTTTCCAACCAGCGCCCAGATGAAAGCTCAGCGCGATCAGGCTTTACAGTTTTCCGACCCGCAGCTGATCCTTTGGTTCTCCTATCCTGATATCCTTCGCTCAGACAATCCACGCCAGCATTGGCTCGACCTGGTTGAGGCGGCTTTTTCCCCCTTACCCGATTTATTACCACAAACGGCTCCACGCGCTCAGGTCTGTCCTCCTGGATGGACCTGTGAAGATATAGGCGCCCCAATGCGCGAAGGTACTCAAGATTTATCCGGCAGCGCCTGGCAAATCGAGGCCTGCGGCTGGGATATCTGGTCCCAGGAATTTGTCAAAGCAGATCAGTTCCGCTTTGTGTGGCAAAAGATGGCTGCCAATGGCGAGATCGAGGTCCAAATCACATCCCAGAGTGGTGGCAGTCTGAACCGGAAATCAGGGATAATGCTGCGAAAAACATTCGATCCGGTTTCCCCTTATTATGCAGTCCTGTATTCGCCGGGCAGCGGGCTTCTCGTCCAATACCGCCCAGAATTTCGCCAGGATCCCATCCTGATTGCGTCCCACCCCGCCGATCTTCCCATTTACATCAAAATCGTCAGCGATAAAAATTTGTACAGCGCGTACTTCGGATCGGGTGGCGCTGCATGGACACAAATCCCCGGATCAAGCATCGAAATCCCGGCTCTCGACCAGGAGTCTATAGCAGGGCTTGTTGTCACCTCTGGTGATGCGGAAACGCTCAGCGTCGCTGAATTTGACCACCTCTCAATCACAACTCCAGCACCATAACCTGTAATTCTCCCGATTCCCTGAAGGCCGTCACTTGAAAAAACTAACGTTCCTTGTTCATCGCCAGCCTGCCATTTTAACAAAACAAGCCGCTCGCCATCCAAAGCAAAAGCCCATCGCTGAGCATATCCTGGCATCCTTTGGTGGAGAGATCTTCCTTTTTGCAGCCTCACTCCTCCTCGGAATTCTCACTGCCCGGTATTTAGGCCCAGACGGTAAAGGAAAGTTCAATGTCGTCTACTATGCCGTGGGGCTTCTCTCCATCATTTTTTCACTGCGCTTCCAATGGGCTTTCACCTATTATCTATCGAAAAATAAAGAGCGGTTGGGAGAGATCATTTTTACTGCATTCCTGGTTGGGCTTGTCTCAACCAGCGCAGTGATCCTGCTGATCACCAGCTTTCCTGCTTTTTTTTATTCAACCATTATCAAGGGCGTCCAGGTCCAGTGGTCAACTTTGCTGCTCCTCTGCGCCTCCACATATATGTGGAATCTGCTCATCGCGTTATATGCCGGCCTGGCGCGTTTCAAAACCAGGGCGCTGTTCATGGGAACCACGTATTTCCTGAAAGCTGCCCTGGTTATTTTTACCTTAAAGATAGTAAATGGTAATTTAAATGACTTATTTTTCAATATGGGCTTGGTTGAAATAATCATCTATTCGCTGCTTCTGGTTGTTTTGCTGGCGAAATCGAGCTCGATCCGCACCAACCTTGCCAATTTTGTTGGCATGCTCAAATACTCGCTCCAATCTTTCCCAAGCGTAATCTCAGACATGGTAATCCTGCGCATCGATGTCTTTTTCGTTAACTTTTTTGCCGGGCCATCGCAAGTAGGGTTATATACCGTTGCGATTTCTCTTTCGCAGATGTTCTTATACATCCCCACAGCCGTGAGAAGTGTATTGATGCCCTATATCGCCGCAAATGGAGATCAAGAAATTACCCAAAAGCTCTCCCGGCTGCTTGTCATTCTTTTGATCGGAATGGCGATCATCCTGATCCCCTTCGTCTGGGTGATCCTGGTTCCTCTTTATGGGGAAGCATTCGCGTCCTCACGCAGCCTTTACCTGATCCTGCTGCCCGGAAGCCTGTTCTGGGGAATATTCACCGTCATATCCTCTGATTTAGAAGGGCGAGGACTTCCCTGGAAAGTTTCTACCGTTTCGATAATCAGCTCTGTGATAACGGTCTTGTTGGATTTCCTCTTGATCCCCAAATTGGGCGCCATTGGGGCTGCCATTGCCAGCTCGGTCACCCACTGCCTGTCGATGGTGATGATCGCGGTCGTGTATACCCGCTGGATGCACATAAAAATGAAAGCCCTATTGATTCCTGGAAGGGAAGATTTCCGTTTTCTCACCGGGTTCATATCCACGGTTTTCATCAAACTAATAAAGAAGGCTATCTAAATCGAGGGGGCCATGGAAACAATTAAGAGCATCGTTTTTGTGCAGATCAGCCTGGTGCATTACCAATACCCGAGGTTGCAGGCTCTGTCGGAAAAATGCCAGGAGGCAGGGGTCACATTCACAAACATTGAGCTGACCAGTTTTTTTAATGAATATCCCTGGCTGACCGGAAATGAACAGACCCGGTTCACAAATATCACCTTGTTTCCCGGACTGTCACTTGAGAAGGTTGATCCAAGCGTGCTTTGGCCGGCGCTGCAAGGAGCATTAGAAAAACTGAACCCGGATGTGATTTTCCATTTTGGGTATTCACTAAAAATAATGCGCAGGCTGAAAACCTGGGCAGATAAAAGAAACATCACCTCGGTCTTGATGAGCGACAGCAATAGTTTTGATCGGAAGCGCTACTTTCCTCTTGAAATGCTAAAAAGGCTGTTTGTTTCAAGGTACGATGGCGCATTTGTCGGTGGGACCAGCTCGAGCCAGTACATTCAGTCACTGGGAATCCCCGCCTCAAGGATCACCTATGGGGTAGACGTGATCGACACCACCTTCTTTGAGGAGTGTTCCGGCGAGAACAGAAGCCATATCCACGAGGTGCGCCGGCGCTGGAATTTACCTGACCGCTATTTCTTGTTTGTGGGTAGATTGATCGGCGAAAAAAACCTGCCGATGCTGCTGGCAGCCTATCAGAAGTATGTTCTGGCAAAAGAGCAGGCTGCCTCTCCCTGGGATTTGGTGATTTGTGGCGGTGGGCCGCAAGAATCAGAGCTCAAACAGATCGTTCAAAATATGCCGGACCGCGTCCGGGAGAAAATCCACCTGCGCGGTCATATCAACCAGCCAGAAATTATTGATTTCTTCAGCTGCGCTGCATGTTTTGTCTTGCCCAGTGTTTCGGAATCTTGGGGATTGGTAATCAACGAGGCGCTGTCATGCGGGCTGCCGGTGATCGTATCCAGCAAAACCGGCTGCGCCCGCGACCTGGTCATCCAGGGAGAGAATGGATGGGTTTTCGATCCGGCAAATATGGATGAGCTGGTCCGTTTGATGGGCTGTATCACGGATTTCGATGAACCAGTCCGAGTCGCTATGGGCCAGAAAGGTAGAGAACTGATTTCTGACTGGAAGCTGGACCGCTATACCCGGGGAGCCATAGAAATCGCCGGTATTGCTCATGCACATCGCAAAGGGAATCAAAAAACCAAACCACTTTCAATATAGGAGCAGAACAATGTTACTACGACAAGCACTGGATACCCCATGGAAAATCTGGAATGAGATCGCACGCAGGCTGTCTTATCCATTGGTGCGACTCGTCTTCGGGTATAACGGCATCCCCTGGGGGCGTCACTGGCGCATCTACGGGGTCCCCCTCATCCAGAAACATCGCAGGAGCACGATCACCTTTGGCCCAGGGCTATCGCTGCGTTCATCGTATGCCTCCAACCCGGGCGGGCCTAATCACCCGGTATCGATCTCTACCCTGACGGAGGATGCCTGTCTGACAGTCGGCGCGAATTTCGGCATGTCAGGAGGAGCCATTGTACTGGTCAAACAGATAACCATAGGCGATAACGTTTTCGTGGGGGTTAATTCTTTTATCGTTGACTCAGACTTCCACCCTTTGGACTATCGCCAGAGGCAGGCAAATCCCAATCAGGGAGCTACACGTCCGGTGGTTATTGAAGATAACGTATTTATTGGGATGAACAGCCTAATAATGAAAGGCGTTCATCTCGGTACCGGGTGTGTGATTGGCGCCGGCAGCGTAGTTGTTCGAAGTATTCCGCCGTATACGATTGCCGCCGGGAATCCGGCGCGTGTCATCAAGCAGCTGGATTAAGATTCATCGCCGGTGTTTCACCGATCTCGCCCAAAGGGGGAAAAAAATGAACATTGTCTTGTTGTCCGGCATTTTCACTCCTGAACCGATTGTGGGGGCGCAAACAGCAGATATGATGGCCAGGAGACTGGCAGCGACCGGCCACAAGGTGAAAGTCGTCACCGCCTTTCCCAGCCGCCCGGCGGGAAAACTCTATCCAGGTTATAAGATCCGCCTGTTCCAGAAGGAACGCCACCCTGATGGTTATGAAATCATCCGCTGTTTTTGCGTGCCCTCCTCAAAATCAACGATGCTCAGCCGGTTTTTGGAGAATGTCGCTTTTGGATTGAGTTCAGCATTATATCTGTTATTCATTCCCAAAATCGATGCGCTCTATGCCAATACCTGGTTCATTTTCGCATCGAGCCTGATGAGTGTGGTCGCAAGGCTGCGCGGAATCCCTTATGTGATCCGGGTAACCGATCTTTACCCGGAATCCTTAGCTTCGCAACATCGGATAAAAACCGGCGGTTGGTTTTACCGTCTGATCCAAGGGATCGATACGTGGAACGCCAGCGGTGCGGCACATATCGCCGTGCTTACCTACCATTTTTCAAGAACATATATTGAAGAGCGCGGCATTTCTGCCGGCAAAATTTCTATTATCCCTGATTGGGTGGATGGCTATATGGACTGCTGTCAGCCTGAAGAATCAAGTCAGATCCGCCGCCTGTTTGGCGTTCCTGAAGATGCGTTTCTGGCAGTATACGGAGGGAATATCGGGGTCGCCGCCGGGGTTGAGACCTTGATCCAGGCTGCCGCCCTGCTCCCAGATATTCGTGTGATCATTGGCGGAGCCGGAAGCGAGCTTATGGCCTGCCAGGCGCTGGCCGGCAAATACGCGCCGGAGCAGGTTTCTTTCTTTTCGCCCTGGCCCAGAGAACAAACGATGCCCCTTTATCAGGCTGCCAATGTGCTTGTGCTGACCACGCGCGGCGAGCAGTCGATCGCCTCGATCCCATCCAAGCTGATCGGCTACATGCTTTCCGCCCGCCCGATCATCGCCGCCGGCCTGCCCGGCTCAGAGCTCGCCAGAATTGTTGAAGAATCGAACTGCGGGTGGATCATTCCCCCTGATAACCCACGCGCACTGGCCCAAACCATCGCGCAGGTAATGGATCTCAGCCGTGAAGAATTATGCAGCCACGGCCTGGCGGGTAGAGAATATGCGCTGAAACATCTCACAGCCGATGTTAATTTGCCCAAGTTGGTTAGCATCATCGAAAATCTTTCAAGTGGAAATGGGAGGGTACAAAACGTATGACCACATTCACAGATTTTTCTCAAAAGAATCGACTGATCCTGATTGCCGGCGCCGGTGGTTTTATCGGCGGGTCGCTGGTCAATTATTTCCATCAAAAAGGGTTCGAGCGCATCCGCGCGGTCGATAAAAAACCGCTTCCCGATTGGTACCAGCGCATCCCAGGTGTTGAGTGCATTTCGATGGACCTGTCGGAGAAGCAAAACGCGGTCCGCGCGGTGGAGGGCGCGACTGAAGTGTATAACCTGGCAGCCGATATGGGCGGGATGGGCTTTATTGAGCGCTTCAGGGTCGAATGCCTGCGCAGCGTATTGATCAACACCCACCTGATCGAAGCGGCTTACCGCGCCGGGGTCGAGCGTTACTTTTATTCCTCCTCCGCCTGCGTCTATAACACCGATCTGCAGAAAGACCCCAACGTGCGCGCCTTGAAAGAGAGCGACGCCTACCCGGCCATGTCGGAGCGCGGTTATGGATGGGAGAAGCTGGTCAGTGAAATGTTCTGCCAGGAATACTGGGCCGAGCGCGGTTTTAAAACATTTATTGCGCGGTTCCACAATGTCTACGGGCCAAATGGAACCTGGTTTGGCGGCCGTGAAAAGGCTCCGGCGGCCCTGGCGCGTAAAGTGATCGAAGCAAAAGACAACCACAACCTCGAAATCGAAATTTGGGGGGATGGCTCCCAGACACGCAGTTTCATGTACATCGACGACTGCACGCAGGGGATTGACCGGATCATGCACTGTGAGGAATTGATTGCCACGCCGATCAATCTCGGCACAAGCGAGCTGGTTTCGATTAATCAGCTGGTGGATTATCTCGAGGAGATCGGTGGGGTGAAGCTAGCCCGCCGATATAACCTGAATGCGCCACGCGGTGTGGCCGGGCGCAACAGCGATAACACGTTCATGAAGCGCGTGTTCGGTTGGGAGCCCGATACTCCGTTGAAAGACGGCCTGCGGCTGACATATGAATGGATCGAACAGCAGTACAGCGATCGTAAAGCCGGCAAACGCGTTGTCTCAGATGCTGTCCAGTTTTCTGAAGCATAACGGGGAATCTTTCCGGAGGGAATATGCAAATAAACTCCATCTTAGATGCCATTGGGAATGTCCCAATGGTCCACCTGAACCAGATTTCTTCTGGAAATGTATTCGCCAAAGCCGAGTTCCTCAATCCTGGGGGAAGCATCAAGGACAGGGTGGCAAAACATATCGTTCAATCTGCCGTGCGCGACGGCCGGCTGCGTCCTGGGATGACGATTATCGAAGCCACGTCAGGGAACACCGGGATTGGTTTATGCCTGGCTGGAATACAAAGCGGTTACCGTGTCATCTGCGTGATGCCGTCCAACATCAGCGAAGAACGCAAGCGGATCATCCAGGCCCTGGGGGGAGAAGCCATATTGGTCCCAGCCGAACAAAACCTGACCGGCTGCCTGCAGCAGATGCGCGCCATCGTACAGGAGTCGCCAGATACCTTTTTTGTGGCGAACCAATTTCAAAACCCGGATAACCCCGAGGTACATTACCTTCAAACAGGCCCGGAAATCTGGCGTGATATGAATGGTGAAATCGATGTATTCATTGCCGGGATCGGCAGCGGAGGAACCCTTCAGGGAACAGGGAAGTATCTCAGGCAGCAAAATCCGAAAATAAAGATTGTGGCGGTCGAACCTCGCAACGCCACCTCGCTGCTGGGACGCGAGCCGGGACTGCATCAAATCCAGGGAATTGGGGATGGGTTTGTTCCGGACGTTCTGGATATCAACATGATCGATATGGTTTTTACCATCTCGGATCAAGATGCGATTGATACGACACGCAGGTTGGCCTGCGAAGAAGGGCTGCTGGTCGGAACTTCTTCTGGCGCAAATATCTCGGCAGCGCTACAGATGGACAATGGGCGGGCAAAGATCGTCACCATACTTCCCGATCGGGCTGAACGCTATTTTAGCACCGCGTTATTGTAAAAAGGAGTTACTCCGCCTGTTCTCAGATCTCGTCCCATTCTCAAGGTGTAAGAAGTTATGTCAAGGAGAGTACGCAATGAATGTCGAATATTTTTCCCAATGGCTGACCCGCCAGGGGTTCAAGGTCTATAAAACGGAAAGCAGTTTTTGGTACAGCGCCGGTCTGCGCACACTGCAGGCATTTCCGTACTATTGGTTGATCCAACCTTCTAGAGAAGAACTGCAAAAGTTGATGGTCTCTAAAGGCGTCCTTTCACTGCGCTACTCAACGCCACTGGAAGCAAACGAAGGCAAAGTCAGCTACCATATTGAGCTAGAAAAACCGTATACGCTGGATATGCTCAAACCGCAGGCGCGTAATGGTGTAAAACGCGGTCAGGGTTGTTTCGTGGTGGAACGGATTCCCTTCCGCCGCTTAGCAGAGGAAGGCTGGTTCGTGCAGCAGGATACCCTGGAGCGCCAGTGCCGGGTCAGGAGCATGAACCAGGAAACATGGAGCCGCATCTGCCTGGCAGCCGAGAATTTGCCCGGTTTTGAGGCCTGGGGGGCCATTGCCGATGGCGAGCTGGCCGGAGCACTGTTCACAGCCCAGATAGATAATATCGTCTGTGTTCCTTATGCGCTGAGCCGTTCGAACTACCTGCACGAGCACGTTAATAATGTGCTCTTTTTCCGTACTTGCAACAATATCTTAACCCGCCCGGAGATATCCAGGATCTTCTTTACCGTACAGTCTCTCGATGCGCCCGAAAGCGTGGATGAGTTCAAGCTGCGCATGAGCTTTCGCCCGGTTCCAGTGCGCCAGCGCGTCGTGCTCAACCCCATGGTTGCTCCCCTTGCCACATCCTTTGGCTATGAAATGCTCACAAGACTAATGCACCGTTATCCGGAGAACTGCTTCCTGGCTAAGACGGAAGGCATGGTTCGTTTTGCCCGCCTTGGCAAGCTGCCGGTAGATAAACAGCAGTGGCCTGCCTGTGTGGAATCCTATCGCTCAAACGGCGTAAGCCAGGCGGACAACCATCATCAGCCAGAATCTTGCACTCCCCTGGTGCATGCCCAGGCGCACAGCGGGAGAGACCAATGACCCGCATCAATGGCTGCCAAATCCCCTGTTATCCGCGGATTGAAGAAGGTGAGATCGATGTGCCCCCTCAGCCCTACACATACCGGATCAAAAGACATTTTGCCAGGCCGTGGAATTATTGGTTGAAACCCCGCTTAAAACGCCTGATTAAGTTTTTCAAGAAAATGTTTGCCCGGAAAAAGCACATTGCCGCCGGAAAAGGTGCGGCTTCTGCCCCGGTCGCCACATTTAACCCAGGTGACCTGGTGCTAGTTCGCAGCCGGGCCGAGATCGAAGCCACATTGGATACGTTCAAAGAACTGCGCGGCTGTGCCTTCCTGGAATATATGTGGATCTTTTGCGGCACAGAACAGCGCGTACTCCATCCCCTCGAACGCTTCTTAGATGAACGCGATTATAAAGTAAAACGGTCGAACGGGATCGTCCTTCTGGAGGGTGTGCTGTGCCGCGGGACACCCGTGTTCGGGAAATGCGACCGTGCCTGTCACCTTTTCTGGCGCGTGGAGTGGTTAGAAAAAATTTGAGCCTCAGCACCCGCCTGGCGCATACCTAACCAGCCAAGTATATGGCACGGCCTTGCGCGTTCCGATTGATGAAGCGCACTCGCAAATTGCTATTCTCGACCTCAAAAAAGCGAGGTCCAGCGCTTGGTTTCAGATAACCGGCTCGCCCTTCCAGCGCCTGACACGGTCACCACAGGTGAGCCTGAGAGAGGGCCTTGATAAAACCATTCTATGGATCTCCTCTCACCTGCATCTCTACCAGCCGTAGCGGTACCAGATCTGAAATCAATAACTATCCGGTACAGTCCGGACAATCCAGTTTTCAAAAATGTCGACAAAAAAGGGATATAAACTATGAAATCGGTGGTTATGGCGGGCGGAAAAGGAACTCGGCTTTCCCCATACACCAAAATTCTACCTGAGCCGTTGATGCCCATTGGCGACATGCCCATCCTTGAAATCATGCTCCGCCAGATGCGTCGAGCGGGTATCAGTGAGGTGATCCTTACCGTAGGCCACCTGGCCCATCTTCTACAAGCATTCTTTCAAGATGGCAGCCACCTTGGCTTGAAGATCAACTATTCTTTTGAAGAAATCCCGTTAGGTACTGCCGGCCCTCTGTCGCTCATCCAGGGACTGGACCAGACCTTCATGGTTTCTAATGGCGACGTACTTACCACGCTCGACCTCTCAGATTTATTTGCCTACCATCAGGAACATCAAGGGATCGCCACGATTGCTGCCCACATGCGTACCATCCATATCGATTTAGGTGTACTGCAAACCAACATGGAGCAGGAACTCAACGGATATATCGAAAAACCCGACTACAATTTTTTTGTAAGCATGGGCATCTACGTATTCGAGCCACGCATCCTGGAATATATCCCCTATAACCAGCGTCTGGACCTGCCTGACCTGATCCTTAAATTGATTTCAGCCGGAGAAAAAGTGTTCAGCTACCGCTTCGATGGGTATTGGATGGATTTGGGTCGAATCGGCGATTACGAACAGGCAGTCAATGACTTTAAACAAATGAAACCGCTCTTTCTGGTCGACGGTGAAGAACCTGAAAAGGTTCAGATACCTCGCAGAATAAACCACGTAGAGGCCGCAGATTAACATCATCTCAATCGGAGAATAAACATGGAACTGAAAATACCATTATCCGATCTAGATTATGGACCCGAGGAAGAGAACGCTGTCCCTCAGGTGCTTCGCAGCCACTGGCTGACTATGGGCCCCATCATCGTATCAATGAAATCCATTCCGCGCTTGGACGGGTACAGATGCGTAAGCCGGAACAAAATACCGCCCGGCGGCAGGCTTTGACCAAGCGGTATCGCAACAGCCTGGGGATTCAATCCAGCATCCACTATCCAC
This sequence comes from Chloroflexota bacterium, assembly GCA_023434145.1. Lineage (GTDB taxonomy): Bacteria > Chloroflexota > Anaerolineae > Anaerolineales > Anaerolineaceae > DSYU01. The sequence goes on from JAEYTI010000082.1 coordinate 25,034, forward strand.
CGGTCCACCAGTTCAGCGACTACCGCCAGCGTTATCCTCATCTATCAGTGCCCATCACCGAGGCGGTTGCAGCCCGAGAAGTAACCCTCCCACTTTACCCCTCTATGCAGGAAGGCGCTGTCGACCGTGTGATCGAAGCAGTCGCGATCGGTTACGCACGCCGTTGCATTCCCAGCCTTAACAGGATCGAAAATGGAAATTACCCGCCATGTTAATCCTCCGCTTAAATCCCTCCTGGCCGTTTTCCAGCGCTTTCTGAGGGGTAACGGCGCATCCAAAGAACAAGAAACATCCGCGCAAAAAGTCTGCCTGTACTTGAATGCCGCCTCGTTTGATCCCCATCGATCCTGCGAGGATGACCGATGTGTCATCATTCTGGCTCGGAACCACGCGGAAACGATTTCTGCGCGCGTGCGGGAGGAACTGCGCGCCACACGGGCAGTCGTGGTGATCGACCAGGGTTCTACTGACGCCACCCCACACCTCGCCGCAGAAGCAGGCGCCATCGTGGTGCTGCAATCAAAGCCGATCGACAGACAGGATGGGCTGCGCAAGGCAGTCAAAGTGGCACACAGGTTTTCTGATAACATCAGCGTGATCGATCTGAATTAACGACCCATTCTTCCTAACGGAGAAAAGAGGCGGGGTTGAGCGTGCAGTGCTCAACCCCGCCTCTTTTATTTTCATCATGTACTTTCCAATTTCCTCGCGATAAAATGGCTCATTGGTGATCAGCGCGCGTCGAGGCCCCATGAACTTCTTGCAGACCCATTCAGGTCTCCCCTCTATTTGCAAGAAAGCGACGATGCCGAGCGCGCCTATATCCTCAACACCCGGTCGCTCGGGACCATCGCATCCCTGCTGGGCAGCTTCATTGTGCGGTTGATCTATTCGCCCGGTTAAATCCGCTTTCCATACAGGCGGCATCCCCACCTCATCATCGGTAAGGACCAGCTCGACCTGATGGTACGAGCAGCCTGATCACTCTGGCGCGGGGCCTCTTCCGCCCGGATGCGCTCGCTCACATCCCGGTTGTTCAAGACGATCCCTTTGACGTGCGGGTCGTGCAGCAGGTTGGTTGCGGTGGTTTCCGTCCAGCGCCGGCCCTCGGTTGTCGAAAGGCCCCGGTATATCCCGCTCACGCTTTCGCCGGGTTTCTGGAGCAGTTCCTGAAAAAAACCTGACAATGCCGGGCTGGTCGTCCGGGTGGATAAAGTTCTCAATTGACAGGCTTAGGAACTGGCTGTGCTGCAGCCCGCCGATCCTCTGCACCGATGGGCTGGTATAGGTAATCTTGCCTTCGCTGTTCATGAAGAGGATACTGCCGTAGATGTGCTCGACCACCGCGCTGAAGAGTGCCTCACGCGCGCAGCTGCACTTCTGCCCGCTTGCGCGCCAGCATCCAGGACAGCACCTGGGCAATCCATCCAGCGTTGAGCGATAGATAAGACAGGTAAATAGACTGACGTTTATAGACTGGTATAAGGTCTGAGCCTGCATTTACCTTTATTGCGGGCACAATACCATCAATTGCCTGTTCTTCTGCTCTCTTTTCTATGATGCGATCGGCCATAAAACCGCCTCATCAATATTGTGGCTGACCATCAAAATCGCTTTAGGCGAGATTGCGCCGCTCGTTCACAACTCCATCAATTCTCCGCGCAGCGTTTCGGCGCTGAACGAGTCTAGGGCGGAAAAGGGTTCGTCCAAACATTGTGTTTGGAAATAGAGGGAATAGAGCGTTGATAAAACAGGACTGCCTGACTCTCGGGCTGATTTTCCCGGGAAGCGGGCGATTTACCCAAAAATACGTTCAGCAGAAGTACGTTTGAGTTAATCACTATCGATTATGGGGGAGCATAACTTAAATGAGACAATAATTGTCAAGCTTGCAGACCTCCAGGTGGGAAAGGCATAGCGGATTTCCTCAGTTCCTAGTGCATAATCAGGCGACATTATTGGAAAGAGAGAGATGATCTTCACGCGGGCAATCCAGGGCAGCACAAATCCGTTCTTCCAACTCCAAGGGTGGCAGGGTCCGGTCGGGTTCGACAATTCGACGTTTGCCATGGACCCACTTGGGCTCAATCGGGTTGAGCCAGGGGCTTTGGATCGGCAGCGGGCATACAAAAATGCGGACGCCCTGGCCGGTCTCCTTCACGCGCCGATTGTGGGCGCGGATCCAGTCGTGAACCGCACGACTGGTATGCCAACGGGCGTTATCCCACACCAGGATCCATACCCGCTTGCCTTGCTGCTGCAGCTTGTCACAGCACCAAGCCAAAAACTGGGGGGTAATCGTGCTTACCGGACGGCCATCTACAAAGCGCAGCCAGATGGCTTCTTCCCACTGCCCAGCCATATGGGGACACCGACGGCAAAACGCCATAGCAAGCCAGCGCTTTGCCGTCGGTGTCCTTTGCGGAGGGCGTTTGTTCCACCAAGCGCAACGGCTGCCCATCCGGCGACCAGTTGTGTAAATGCGGCTGGGTAAAGCGGCTCCACCAGGTTTCGTCCTGGAAGCCAATGACCCCATCGGGATGGCGGCTCGTCAGCGCGATCAGTCGATCCCGGAGCTTTTTTTTCGCTGGTATTCCGGGTCTGGGCTGGTGATCCACTGCTTGGCCCGTTTCCAGCGCACCTCTAGGCGTGCCAACGTTGCGCGGATCGTTTCCCCGCTGACCCGCCGGTCGGTCAAGCCGCGCTCAAGGGCTACCTCGGCGACCAGTTCCAGCGTCCACAAGCTGGTCGCTCTGCCGTACTGGCGCGGGCTGTTGTGGAGCAATTCTTTCAGTCGCTCGGCCTGTTCCGCTGGAATGGCTTCCCCGGTGTTGTGTGGGCGGCGCGACCGCTGCTCAAGCGCTTTCAGGCCGTCGGCGTTGAAGGCTTTGATCACTTCCCGCACGGTCTGGTCACTGCATCCCAAATTTTTGGCAATCGGGATGGCATGTTGGCCGCGTGCACTCGCCAATAGGATCTGGCAACGACGCAAGACGAAGGCGTCCGAAGAACGTAAGCCTGCTTCCAGTTGCTTGCGTTCATCATCTGTTAAGGTTCGGACATACAACGGTGACGTACTCATGACACCCTTATACCACATTCCAAACTATCTGTCCTGTGATAGCACTAGGTAATTCGCCGAAAGTATCATAACATGGGAGTAGTTCGTTTCCCCTTCTCCTCTCGGCAAAGTCGACAGTCTCGTTCACTTTTTGGCCTCAGAACAGGTGGTTTTCGAGGGCGTTTTTCTTTCTTCTTCTTTTCTAGCAGGTGACCAAGCCAATACCGAGGGACAGACCGGTAGATTTCAATCAGGATTAGCAATATCCCCTGCATTCCCAGCACATCTTTCACCAAAAGGGCTCTTCTTCTCCATTCTTCTAGATAAAAACAGCCCATTCTATCATTGTTCTACGATTTTCAATTATCAACTACCGACTGTGGACGCACCCATTATTTAACGCTGTTTCATCAGGATGCGGGGCGCTGGAAGACACATCGAAAGAGTGAAAACAATTTGACCCTTAAAACCATTCACCCAACAGAAAAATGATAGCGCAAGATTTTTTCTGTAAATTCTTTCAGGATATCCCGTTGGTTTCTTAAGGTTCAAGTTGCAAGAGGGCTGTGGATATGTGGACGGGACTTGCACCGCCCACATATCCACAGCCAAGAGCCTGCTACTACTACGATCCAGAAAGAGCCAGAGAAAGATAGACGCGGCCTGCCTCCCATTCATCGCTGATTTCCATCAAAACAGCACTGACCAACCGCAGGCAAGCCGCTTCGTTGGGGAAGATGCCGACCACCCGTGTACGCCGTTTGATTTCACGGTTGAGCCGTTCCACGCCGTTGGTTGTGCGGATCAGACGCCGGTGCGCGGAAGGGAACGAGAAAACCGTCAATCCTTCAGGCAGGTTTTGCTCCATCCAATTGGCTAAGCGGGAAGCAGTCTTCTCGTATTTTTTGACGGCTTCGGTCAGGTAGCGTTCGGCGGTGGGCCGATCGGGGGCATTGAAAATATTGCGAATATCCTCCGCCACCTCGAACTGCATTTCCTTCCGGGGAATATAGGCTTGCGCGTTCTGCTGGAGATGAAACTGGCAGCGCTGCCAGGGCAACCCGCCAAACACGGCCTGCCGGGCGGCTTTCAGTCCGGCATGATCGTCGCTGATGATCAGTTTCACGCCCCGCAGCCCCCGTTTGAGCAGGCTTTCCATGAAGGCGCGCCAGTGGACTTCCTGTTCACCCAGCGAAACCGAAACACCCAGCACTTTGCGCCTGCCATCCGGCCCCACGCCCACCGCAATCAGCACGGCCGCATCCCGAATTTGTCCGTCCTGGCGCACTTTTTCATAGCGCGCATCCAGATACAGGTACACTACTTCGCCCAACGGACTGTTGCGCCACTGGCTGAGCTTCTCATCCAACTGCGCGGTGGCTTTACTCACCTGGCTGGAAGACACCCCGCTGCCGCACAGCTGCTCGACGATGGCCGCCACTTTGCGGGTGGAAACGCCCTGTACGTACATCTCGGCCAGGCTCAAGGTCAATGCCCGCTCGCTGCGCAGCCCTTTTTCCAAGGCTTGCGGATAAAAATCGCCTTCACGCACCTGCGGCACATCGAAAGTGATCTCGCCCATCCGCGTTTTCATCGTTTTCGGCTTGTACCCGTTGGCGTAGTCGCGCCGTTCCTGGCTGCGTTCGTACGGACCAACGCCCAGGTGCTTCTGCCGCTCGGCCTGCATAGCGGCATTGATCATGATGCGGATCAGCTCGGGCAGATAGTCAAATCCTTGCTCGGCGATTTGCTCCACCAGTTCCTCAGGTAGAGTAGAATTATGGTTGTAGGTCATGGTGTCTCCTTTGTGGTGTGGTAACCTTAAGGATAATCTGACCTACACTTTTTAAGGTGCTGGAATTTACAGAAAATATTCTACGCTACTTCCTCGCAGGTATATCATTGCGATGATTGTGAGCATTGATATAGTTCTCCATCATTGAAGCGCCGCACAAGCCGTAACTCACGGACGGCCTCCTCATGGCTGATGCCATAAATCTCCGCCGGCATCTGATCCATCAACAGAAGGGAAGCGTTATTCTCGCAAAGGTATGTTTGCAACAGGCTGGATTCGGGGTATGTGGCGAGTGATAGGGGCATTCGGCCAGTCCAAAAGTAGATACCCATTTCGCCCGTGCTGATCATGTTGGTAATCTGCGGATTTTGTCGCAGGTATTCAACCGTTTCTGAATTGTGCCATCCTGCATTGGTATAGCCCAACCCGTTATGTACCATCTGTCGTGAGAAGTCGAACGTACGGTAGCCGTAATAGACGAGAAAAATTACAAAGAAAGCAGCGACGCCCAGGCGTATCCCTTTGCCGGTAAGAGCCCAAAGGTGCCCGGCAAGCGCCGTCACCATCGCTAGAAAAACAATGAGCATTGGGACGAGATAGCGGGGATTAAAAACGTCCAGTTCGGTCAGCCCCCGCGCCAGGTAGAGCATGAGCAGGTTGAGCGCGAGGAAAGCGGCGCACAGAAACACCCCTGCCCGGATTGCTGGGGTGCTTGCCTGTGCAAGGGAGCGGCGGTAGAACCATCCCAGCCCTACCAGAAGTGCCGAACCGGCCACGATCATCAGAATGCCAACAGCAATTTCACGGTCGCGCAGCAACCGTCCCGGTACAAACAGGCTGAACCAGTGGTAGAAGAACCAGACGATCTGCCCGCGATCTAAAGGCACGGACAAAAAACGCTCATACCGCACCGGGTGACCGCTGGTGAATTGGTTACGAAGCCAGTACAAGGCAATAGGTAGAAGACTCACTGCGCCAAACAACACTGCATTTCCCAGCCGCTTTTGCGGCTTCTGGACGGGCGCATAGAATAGCAGCATGAGCGCAACCGCCGCAATCAATGGAAGCGCGGCATAGCGCGTCAGCACGGTCAGGGCGGCACAGACGGAGGCAACCCACAGGTAGGCGGGCCGTTGCTTCTCCACGTACAGGACAGCAACATTCATGCTCAGCAGCATGAATGTGAACGACAACGCTTCGCTCATTGCCCATCCGTGCGCTTCTACCACCACATCGGCGAGCAATACCAGAGCCGTGCCCAGAACCACGAACGCCGGGCGGCGGCAGATCAGCCAGATAAGATGCCCGGTTAGCAGCAAGTTAATCCCAAATAGAACGGCATTTAACCACCGCACGGTGACTAGAGCGTCAACACCCAGCAGGTTGAACCCTGTCAGGATGAGCGGCAGCAGTGGGGCAAAGATGTACGACGGGTTGAACCCCATTCCGGCTGCTGCGTCTCGCGCCGGATAGATGTAATAATATGAATCGTCGCTCAGATAGGCTCCCCAACGGGTATTGATCAGCACCAATAGAACGCCTGCAAGGGCTATGCACCCGAGCAAAATGACCATCCATCGCTGCTGAAGCCAGAAAGCGGAGCGCTGCGCATGCCGGTCAGTCGGCTGTGATACCTGTGTCATGGTTTCCATCGAGACCAATGGTTAGCCGGCCTCTGTGATGCGTGGACGCGCGGCGCGCCATGCTTCATCCTGTGTGGCGACTTCATACGCCCGCCCAATCTGCAGCAGGGTCGCTTCCGAGAAGTCTGGCCCGAGCAGTTGGATGCCAACCGGCAGGCCATCCGCGTCGAACCCGGCGGGCAGTGAGATGCCCGGGTTGCCGGCGTGGTTGGCGGGCACGGTGAGCTGGTCGGCGTATTGCATAAGCACTGAGTCGCCGTACACGTCGCCAATCTTGAAGGCAGTGGTAGGTGTGGTGGGGGTTAGCAGCGCGTCCAGGCGGTACTTGCCGGAGGGGTCAAAGGCGGCGTCGAAGTCGCGGCGGATCAGCGTGCGGACGCGCAGGGCGCGGTTGTAGTACTGCGCCGAATACTGCGCCGCGCTGACGTACATGCCCATCAGGATGCGCAGCTTGGGCTGCGGGCCGAATGCTTGCGCACGGGTATGCTTGTACATGGTGCGCAGATCGCTTACCTTGTCGGGCGTGCGGTAGCCGTACTTCACTCCATCGTAGCGGTGGAGGTTTGAGGCGGCTTCTACCCGGCTGATGACGAAATAAGCCGGGATGCCGTAACGAGTGTTGGGCATGGGCACGTCTTCGATGATTTCCGCGCCCATTTCCTTCAATCGGCGGGCGGCGTCGTAGACAGCCTCGGCAATCTCGGGCGTGATCGGCGACTCGTTAAAGGAACCATCTGGGTTGGGCGATGTGATGCGGAAGTAATCGGGAGAGAGACCAATGCGGAGACCTTTTACCCCACGTTCCAGCGCGTCGATGTAGTTTGGCACGTCCACCAGGGCGGCAGTCGAGTCGTGCGGGTCTGGCCCGGCGATGGCTTGCAGCATGATGGCGGCGTCGGTCACATCACGGGCGACCGGACCGGGGCAGTCGAGCGAAGAGGCAAAGGCGATCAGCCCATAGCGCGATACGCGCCCGTAGGTCGGTTTCATCCCTACCACGCCGCAGAAAGCAGCAGGCTGGCGTATAGAGCCTGCCGTATCGGTGCCGAGCGAGAGCACGGCTTCACCCGCTGCAACGGATGCGGTGCTGCCTCCTGACGAGCCGCCAGGCACGCGGTCCAGGCCCCATGGGTTGCGCGGGCTGGGCTGGAAGGCCGACGACTCATTGGAAGAGCCGTAGGTGAACTCGTCCAGGTTCACTTTGCCCAGCATCAGCCCGCCCGCGTTGAGCATCCGTTCGACCGGGGTGGCAGTGTAGGGCGCGGTGAAGTTGGCGAGAATCCGTGAGGCGGCTGTAGAGCGAGTGCCGCGCACGCAGAATATATCCTTAACGGTGAACGGGACGCCCGCCAGCAGCCCAGGCTCTTCTCCGGCGGCGATTTTGGCATCGACCGCTGCCGCCTGCTTGCGCGCCTGTTCGTCGGTGATGCTGATAAAGGCATGCACGCGCTTGGCGTCTTCAGTGGTCAGATCTCCAGAGTCGAGCGTGCCAGGCCGCCCATCCACTGCGCGGATGCGGGCCAGCGCCGATTCGAGGATCTCAGCCGCCGAGACTTCTTTCCGGCGCAGCAGCAGGGCCAGGACGGATGCTGAATAGTCGCAAAGTTCCATAGCTTTTTCCTGTCATCTGTAGTTTCCCTACCCACTACCTGGGTAGGGAAACTACAGAAACTCACTCAAGATTGGTGTGCGGGATATCCGGCACAATAATGTAGCCGTCTTCGGCCTGCGGCGCTTGCGCGAGGATCTCTTCTGGATTGGGATATGGCTGCCAGACATCCTCGCGTGGGGCAGGGCTGGTTTCGCTGGTGTACGGCACCCCGTGCGAAGTGACCCTCACGTCCTCATCCAGCGGAATCGCCTCCAACTCGTGGATGGCGTTGAGCTGGTTGTTCAACTGACGGCGCAGATATTCAGCTTCCTCAGAGGTTAGCTCCAAGGCGGCCAGATCAACCAGGTGGGCAAACGTTTCAGGGGATATTTGTTCGGTCATTGGCTGCTCGCGGGTATATTTTCTATAGGACGCCTCATTCACCAATATTACAAATTGATTGAGGTGTCCGGGGTCAGTATATCCTAAACTGTATGTAATATCAAACTTATGGGGTTTTCAGATAGAGCTTGAAAATTCATCTTATGATAACTTTTAGACATAAACGTCAAGAGTTTTACGTCCCTTCTGTGACTTTTATCTTTTTCTTGCGAATGAATCTATAGAACGATAATAACGAAGCCGGGAATCTTGATGACAAAATTACTCTTTACCCCGACTGTGCTACGGTTAGCAAACAACCCAGAGAACCTAGACGATGAAGGGCTGGTCGAGCAAGCACGAAAAGACGTGGATGCCTTTGCAGCTCTTTATGACCGTCATGTCAAATCGGTCTACCGATACCTTTACAGCAAGGTTGGGAGTTCTACAGATGCGGAAGACCTCACTTCTCAAGTCTTCTTGGCTGCGGTTGAGTCGCTGCATCGCTATCCATCAGGAGTAGGTTTCCGTGCCTGGCTGTTCGGAATCGCGAGGCGAAAGACAGCGGATTATTATCGCAAACGAAGACGGCATGTTCTTCTTGATGATCTAGAAATGCTGCCTGCTCCCTCTGAGACACTGCTGGCGCAGGTCGCACGTGGGCAATCCTTACGAGCGTTGGCTCACATAATCGCCCGTATAAGCGAAGAAGAACAAGAGCTTTTGCGATTACGTTTTGGTGGCGAATTAAGCTTTACAGAAATAAGTGGGTTATTGGGTATGAAGGAATCGGCCGTAAAGATGCGCCTGTACCGCCTGATTGAACGCTTGCAAAAAGCAATGGAGGCTGGAAATGACTGAAAATAAGATGGATGAGAGTGTGGAAGCTGAACTACAGGATCTGTACACTTCTCCAGAACCTGATTCTGCTTTTATTCACTTACTGCGAGTACGAGTGCTTGAACAAGCCAGACGAAAGCAGCGGTTTTCTTGGTCAAGGCAACTGTGGAGCCGCTTTGCTAACGCTGGGTACTTTACCTTCAAGCTTATTAGCGTAGCACTGCTGTTGGTGCTGGTATGGTTGAGCGCAAACCTTCTTGCGAGACAGCCTTCCATTTCACTGCAGAACGAGAATAGCAATCTGGAAGCAGTTGCAACTCTGCCGCCCGTTGCAACTGCACAACTCAGTACAGCTACTCCAGAATTTGTTTATGAGCTACCAGAATTGGCTCCTTCAGTATGCGACTCGATAATAACACCTGAACCAGTAGGTCAGAGTGAGCAGATGCCCGATAGACTGCTCGGTGGAGGGACGGTGAAAAGTGGGGATAACCAAATTTCTTTATATCTATTCTGTGACGATACTAATCAATCTTCAAACTCTAGAGGATTTAGTGAAATTCGAGGGCTAGGAATCTATGAAGCCACATCAAGTGAGAGTACTGGTTTAGGCAAAGCCAGGGCTTACACCAAACCGCTCAATCTAGGTGCTTACTTGCCTAACGTGTCTTTCACTGAGATACCAGTACGGTATATATATCGGATAGCCAGTGATGCCTTGCTTTACAGCCCTATCACAACGACTAATCAGCTTCAAGGAGCTATGCTCTCTTTCCGGTTGATAAGGCGTGAAGATGGTCTGGTTGTAGAGGATATCCAAATCGAATCATTATCGCACGAGCAACTTCCACCGAATACGGAGCCGGTTACTATAGCCCGCAGCGTTCCCACATTGGATCCTGCTTCATTGCACCCGCTTCTTGGCGAGTTGATGGCACTGCAGGAAGTACAAAAATCTTGGCTCTACGATAGGCCGGGCTGGATTTTCTTTAGTGAACAGCGAAAAGTAGCCGGAATGGCAAATGATCCTACTTATGTAACATGGTATGAAGTGGACATACGCGGGAACTTACTACGATATGCGAACCAGGAAACTATGCCCTGGGGAAAAAATCCACCTACGATGAAGACGCGGCACACGGTATGGAATTCCTCAAGCCAAAATATGGATAAAAATTTTTCCTATGGTCCGTATGCGTTTGATCTTGGCATTTATACTGACGCAGTGATGGCGATAAAGCAAGGTGGAACAATATCACGGCAGGAAATGTTGGAAGGCATTGAGTTTACAATTACAACAGAAACGCGGGAAATCAAAGCTTTATTTGATCCACAAACGGGAAGCCCTATTAAAAGCGAGTACTATGATGTGACACCATCTGGGAAAAAGAATCGCACTTCAACCAGAAGCGGCATTGTTCTTGAGCGCGTAGACGAACCTCCACCAGATGTAATGAATCTATTTGAGTAAAAAGTTTCAACTCATGCAAACTTATAATGCAGGAAAGGACTTTAACCAATCCTGCATTTTTATTTTATATCAGCCTCGGTCACCAAGCTGTTTCAATTTCATGTATCAAACTGTAGAGGTAGGAGCCTTTCTTGAAAAGTGCCCTCATCCACTCCCGCGTGCTATAATTTTTCGTGCATGGACTCCAACCTGCCGTCCGACGTCTCGCCTGAATTTCCGCTCTCCGCTTCTCCGAAGCCGGCGGATTCTGCCTTCCAGGCGGAAACGCCACTATCTTCGGATGAAGTGATGCGCGTGCGCGTGCAGGTGGAGGTTCCGCGTGGGGCGCGCGTGCTGCTGGACGTGGACGTATGCGATGAGACCGGCCAGCCCGTCGCGCATCGCGAACTGACGTTTGGCGCGCAAGCCCCTGCCCGTGGATTGCTGACAATCCCCCGCCTGCATTGGGCAGATATGGCGGCTGCGTTGCCTGCCTGGCTGACCACCGCCGCGCTGGTGATCTACACCCTCACCCGCCTGATCGCCCTGCCCGATTTCCCCATCTACTTCTTCACCGACGAGGCCATTCAGACGGTGATGGCGGCGGATCTGGTGCGCGATCGCTTCGTGGGGCTGGATAAGGTGGTTCTGCCCACCTACTTCGAAAATGGCTCGCAGTTCAATTTGAGCGCGTCGGTCTATCTGCAAGTGCTGCCTTACATGCTGTTTGGCAAGTCCATCTGGATCACCCGCGGCGTGGCGGCATTGATGACGCTGATCGCGGCTGCCAGCGTTGGATTGATTTCTAAGCGCATTTTCAAAAGCCCCTATCCCTGGCTGGCAGTGATGATTCTCTCCGTCACGCCGGTGTGGTTTCTCCATTCACGCACCGCGTTTGAGACGTCGCTGGCGGCTTCGTTCTATGCCCTCTTCTTGTATTTCTACCTGGTGTACCGGCTGGAAGATCCGCGCGCGCTGTACGGCGCGGTGATCGCCGGGGCGCTGGTCTTCTATTCCTATTCACCCATGCGCCTTGTCATCGGGGTCACCGCGCTGCTGCTGTTGCTAGTGGATGCGCGCCATCATTGGCAGAACCGGCTGCTGGTGGCAAAGGGATTGGGTCTGGCACTGCTGCTGGCTGTTCCCTTCTTCCGCTTCCTCTTTCAGCATCCCACCGAGAGCGAGTGGCATCTGCGCGTGCTCAACTCGTATTGGCTCGCGGCAGATCTCACCCTGCCGCAGAAATTGGGACGCTTTGGGTTGGAATATCTGCGCGGGCTGGATCCGTTCTACTGGTACCTGCCGAACCATGCCGATCTGAGCCGCCACATCATGCCGGGGTACGGGCACCTGCTGCGGCCCACCCTGCCGTTTGGGCTGGCGGGCGTAGCGCTTGCCCTCATCCGCATTCGCCGCCCAGCGTGGCGCACCCTGCTGATCGCCGTGCTCTCAGTGCCGGTGGGCGCTGCCCTTGTGCAAATCGGCGCGACCCGCCTGCTGGCAATGGTTATCCCCATGGCGATGCTGACGGCGCTTGCCATCGCCGAGGCGCTGGCGTGGCTGCACCGCCGCGGTTTCCTCCCCCGCGCGCTGATTTCGGGCGCGGTGTTCGCCGTGCTGGCTGGGTTCAATTTGTTCCTGCTGCGTGATGCCCTGGTTAATGGCCCCACCTGGTACGCTGATTACGGTCTGGGAGGAATGCAGTACGGCGGGCGACAGCTTTTTGGCACGATCAAGTCTTACCTCAGCGAAAACCCGCGGGCGCATCTGATCGTCTCGCCTTCGTGGGCGAACGGCACCGATGTGATCGCCCGATTCTTCTTCAACGATCCGCTGCCGTTTGAGATGGGCAGCGCCCGTGGCTACTACCTGGAAGGCAAACCGATCGACGAGAATACGATTTTTGTAATGATCCCCGAGGAGATGGACGAGATGCCACGCCAGCGCTTCGCGGAAGTGAAGGTGGAGCAGACAGTGCGCTACCCCAATGGCGAGCCGGGCTTCTTCTTCACACGCCTGAAGTACGTGGATAACCTGGCGGCAGTGGTAGAGCAGGAGAAAGCTGCCCGCCGCGAGCTTCAACTGCACCGGGTGCTGATCGGCGGTGAGATGGTGGACCTGGGCCTCTCCGCGCTGGATATGGGCGAGCCGAAAAACCTGTTTGATGGCAACCCGAACACCCTGACGCGCAGCTATGGCATCAACCCCATGCAGGCGCGAGTGGATTTCTCCGCCCCACATCGTTTGACCGGGGTTACCGCACGCATTGGCGGGGCAAAGACCACCATCAAGGTGCAGGTCTGGCAGGATGTGAACGAGCCGCCCACCCTTTTTACCCAGGAATTGGCAGAATCACCGGTGATGCGCGATGCAAAGGTGGAATTTGGCGGAGAAGTGCTTGCCTCGCGGGTGATGGTGGAGATATGGAACACGCTGGATTTATCGGATGGAAATGTGCACGTATGGGAGCTGACGTTTGATGAGTAAAGCGATACTGGAATGGCTGCGGCAGCGGTTGCATTACCGGTTGGGTTTCCGCGTTGGGTTATTTCTGTTCGGCATGGCGGCATTTTCCGCCGCCGGCTGGATGCGGTTGATTGATACTCGGAACGATTGGTACTGGCTGGACCAGGTGGCGAAGGTTTCTCCGGGGCCCGAATATCTGGCGCTCACCGGGACGTTGTGGGGGATCGCCGGGCTGCTGGCGATCGTGTGGGTGCTCTTGCGTCTTCCCCGGTGGCGATCGGTAGGTTTATCTGCCCTGGTTTTCTTTGCGGCGACCTACTGGGCCGACCGCCTGCTGCTGACACGCTCGCCCGATGGATTTTTCAACGTCGGTTTCTCCGCGCTGCTTACCGTGCTGGGGCTGGCGCTTGCCGTGCTGCTGCTGTGGCCTTTCCGGAAAGGTGAAATAGATGGCGTCTAATGATCAGGAAGTGGAAGCCAAGTTCCTGGTGCGCGATCTGCCCGGCATCGCCGCGCGATTGGAGCGACTGGGTGCGTGGATCACTGCGCCGCGCGTGCATGAGACCAACTTGCGCTTTGATACACCCGAAGGTTCACTGACGAAGGAGCGGCGGGTGCTGCGCTTGCGTCAGGATGCCGCCGCGGTGATGACCTTCAAAGGTCCCTCGAAAGCGGGTGAGAGCGTTAGCGTGCGGCAGGAGATTGAGTTCACCGTCAGTGATTTTGCCGCCGCTCGGCGCCTGCTGGAGGCGTTGGGCTATGTGGTCTCGGTGACATACGAGAAGTTCCGCACCACCTACACATTCAACGACCTGCTGGTAGTGCTGGACGAAATGCCCATCGGTGGTTTCATCGAGATCGAAGGCCCAGATGCCGAATCGATCCGCGCCGCCGCGGATGCATTGGAACTGGATTGGGAAGCGCGCAGTGGCTCGAGCTATTTGGCTTTGTTTGCTCAACTCTCTGCCGCCAGAGGGCTCTCCGCGCGGAACCTGACCTTCGATGAGCTATCAGGCATTCAAGTAACCCCGGCTGATATGGGCCTGCGCTACGCAGATTGAAGAATATATTAAGATGTTCCATCGCAATGCGGCACAGCCGCATTGCGATGGAACATCTTAAAAAATAGAAAGAGCTATGAGGATGCGCTGCTGTACATCCGCAGCCCTTTGCTCCACAGCGTGCGCACTACCAGCAGGAGCAGCAGCGGCAGCGCCAGTGACCATGCCTGGTACGTGCTCGGCATTTTGCCCAGCACGAACATGGGCGGGAAGTTGGTGATCACGAAGATCGGCAGCAGGAACACGCCCACATTCTTGATCCACTGCGAGTAAATATCCATTGGCATGTTGTTGAAATCCCAGAACGAGTCGGTGATCTCTGCAATGGCGCTGGTGTTCAAGAACCAGAACGAGAGAATCTGTGGCAGCAAGAACAGGCTGTAGCTGACCAGCGAGCTGATCGCCATAAAGCCCAGGTAGCCGCCCAGCGTGGTGAATGTGACCGGAATCCCAAGCCGCGCCCAGGCGATTGCCACCACCACGCCGCCCGCGATGGCATCCACGGCGAAGATGGTCATATCCGATTGGCGCAGGGTCGCCATGAACTGCAGCGACACCGGCTTGGTCAGCAGCAGGTCCATCTCGCCGTCTTTGATCTTGCCGCGCAGGCGGAAGTTGTTGATCATAAACAGCCCGGCATACACCGCCGTAAGGGTGATAAACGTGCCGATAAAAAACAGGATCTCATCCGCCGACAGCCCGTTGATCTGCGTGCCCGACTGGTAGATGACCACCACATAAGAGAGCTTCACCAGCAGGTAGCCCGATTCCATCGCCAGATTGCCGATGAAATTGAAGCGGTATTCCATCTGCGTCATCAGGCTAAAGCGGATGAAAAGGAAGTAGATATACACGTGCTTTTTGATCTCGCGCAAGATGCCCGCCATATCAGCCTCCCACCGCGACGTACCGGCGGCTGCCCACCCGCCACAGCAGGTTTGAGAGCACCAGGCAGATGCCGATCCACAAGAGCTGCATCAGCAGACCACTGAGAGCCTCGCCTGTTGTGATGCTGCCGTTGAGCACCGTGATGGGGTAGTGGACGGTGTAGCGGAAGGGCAGCCAGTTCATGATGCTGAGGAATCGCTCACCGAACACCTCCAGCGGGAAGATGCCGCCGCTGAGCAGCACGGTGACAATGCGAATACCCTCGAACAGGAAGCCAACCTCTACGATCCAGAACGCCATGGCACTGAAGATGTAGAAGATGAGGAAGTTGAGCACCACTGCCATGACCAGCGTGGCGAGGAAGGCCAGAATCCGCAGCGGCTCGAAGGTGACGCTCCAGAACACGTTGAGCGCAACCAGCACCACCACCAAAATCACCAGGATCATCGCCTGCCCGGGCAGTTTTTGGCCGAAGTAGCTGCACAGCCGGTAAGGGAAGTAGCCCAGCGGCTGCACCAGGAAGGTGCTGAATTTGCCGTTCTTCACGTCTTCCATAATCTCATACTCAAACCCGGTGCGCACAATGCGCGTGACCAGTCCCGCCAGGAAGGTATAGGCGATCATCTGGCGGTAGGTGAACCCATACACCACGCTTTCCGCCGAACCGGCGTAGATCGCCGTCCACAGATAGGTCTGAATAAAGATCGGGTAGGCTGCGCTGATCAGCGAGATGAGGAAGTTCAGGCGGTATTCGAGCGCCGTCTGAAAGCCCATCTCGAAGGCTTTGTAGTACTTGTGGAAGGGCGCAAGCCGCCCGGTATCACGCGCCTGCATGGGCCGGCTCCCGCCGCTGATAAAGCAGGGCGATCCCCTCTTCGACAGGGATATCTTCGATGTTAAAATCAACCACCGGCAGGCAGTCGAGCATGGCCTTCGAGCGCTCTTTCAGGTCTAATCGCGGCACCTGGAGCGTAACGGTAAACTCTGAGTGCTCCTTCACCTCGCCAAAAATCGCCAGATCATCACGCTCCACCGGCTGTGAGAGCTTGAGCTTGATCACCTTGGACTGTGCGAACAACTCATTCACCCGGTGCAGGTCGCCGTCGTAGACAATGCGCCCCTGGTTGATGATGATCGACCGG
>JAEYTI010000250.1 GCA_023434145.1 Chloroflexota bacterium
GCTTTCCAAGGCCATGTAGTTGCAGTTCGGAGATGACCACTGGAGTCGGCTGCCGCACGTCCAACACCATCAGCGATTGGACATATTTGTTGGTCTGGAAGTAGCGGTCTGCCAGGACGTATAGATAGCCATGGTCTGCTTCCATATCAAAAACTGTGCCGCCGGCATCAAACAATGCAACAGTTTTTGGGTTGGCCGGGTCGGTCACGTCGACTACTTCGATATGCTGCGTCCTCAGGTCTGGCTGCGTATTGACGTACAGGCGGTTGCCAACCACCGCAGCCACTTGCTCATTGCCGATCTCGCTCGCAATCTTCGTGTGAGAAACAATCATGCGTGGCGCCAGCGGATTGCTCACATCGACCATGCTCAACCCGGCATACCGCCCAGGCACGTATAGCGTATTCCCAGAGAGGGCCAGTCCTGAGGCAAGCCCGGGCGGATAGGGTTCGTAGATCGCCGGATACGCCACCTGCCTCATCGGCCCCAATCCGGCAAAGTCGGGCGGGAACAGCCGGCGCAGCGGATAGATATTGAGACTGTATTCAATCATATCCGTGCCGACGTAGAGCACATCTCCCTCCTCGTTCACCGCCATTCCTCCAAACCAGGAGGGGCTGCCGAAGCGGTCGAGCAGGCGCGGCTGCTGGTAATTGCTGATATCCACCAGGCTCAGGCCGTGCATATCGGCAGTGTACAGGCGGTTCTGCGCCGCCGCCATATTCCGGACACAGTGCAGGCGCGGGCTGTGCGGTTTTGCAATCAATTTCGGCGTCCACGGGTTGGAGATATCCAACACCCGCAGATAATCCGAACAGTTATGGGTTACGTCACCTGCGGGTTCACCGGCGTTGTCGAAGAAATACAACCGGTCGCCCACGATCACCGGCGCGCTCATCCCTACGATCTGTTTTGACGGATCTGCCAGGTAATCTTCTTGATACGTCTGTACCGGATGAGCCGGATCGGTCAGGTCATAAACGGTTAGCGATGACCGGCTTTCTGATATTACGTAAGCATGGGGCGGGACAAAAGCAACTGACCCACCTCCATTCATCTGCCCAATCAACGCGGGCTGCATTGGATCGCTGACGTCGATCACGGTGATGTCCCAGCTTCCCATGTAAATACGCCTACCCGCGTAGGTGATCCTCCCGATATTTGCTCCTACATGGGCGACCTCTTCCGCAGTCTCACCACCTAAGGGGTCCAGGCGGAATACGCGCAGCATATGTTGCGTGTAATAGCTGACAAACGCCCATTCGCCGTCCACGACGATCTGAAATCCGCCGGGTGGGAGCATCTTGGCGAACCGCAAGCTGGGCTTGCGCGGATCTCCCAAATCGAACGCCAGCAGATGCCCGCTGTCACTCATCCAGTAGAGCAGGTCGCCGTCCAGATAAAGGTCGAACCCTCTCCCTGGCAGCAGATCGCTTTGCGCAACGACATAGAGCTGGTTCGGATCAGCAATATCCAGCACCACCAGCCGCAGCCCGGCGGCCAGGTAGGCATACGGCTCGCGCACCACGATATCTTTTGCTTCCCCGCCCATCTGTGCCTTCACCGACAGTCGTACGGTTTCGGTGATGGCCGGTATACCTGTCTCTGCGGCGGTGGGCAGCGCTTCTGCCGTTGTCTGTGACGGTGTCTCTGTAATAACATCCAGGGTAGGTGCGTGGGTAGATGTGGCGGACGGGGAAGCGATGGTCGGCGCAATCGTAGTAGATGGCTGAAAACTCGCGACAGTTACTGTGCTCACATGCGGCGTTTCTGTTCTCCCACAGGCTGAAAGCAGCCCTGATAACAAGATAAGCAGCGCCAAAACCATTGGGGTAATGCAAAGGAAACAATGTTTATTCTTCATTCTGTCCCCTCTACTGCTGATTTCGCACCAGCAGTGAACCACCCTCTGGCTTTGGTATGGAGACGATCAACCCGGTCTTTAGGTTCACGGCGATATAATCTTGAACAAATTCCGGCCAGAGCAAAAGCCATTGTTCATCCTCGCTCAACGTGATCGGGTGAGACCAAACCCGTTCATTTTCAGCTACCAGAGAGACTTCCATCGTTTGGACGTCGAGTTTCCAGATGCCGTACGAAAAATCTCCGGCCTCCGCATGCGTGGGATCGATGCTGAAGTAAACAAAGCGGCTGTCCGGCGACCATACCAGCGGCCCGACCGGCCGGCTGGGATAGAAGGGCAGCTTGATCCACCGGTTGGGCTGTGAGCCGGTCTGCAGTGGAATGAGCCGTATTCCTCTGATCAGTGGATCGGTCGATGGATTGGTTAGATCAACACTATGTGTGACCAGGAAGCGCCCATCGGGAGAGACGGCAGCATCGGACTCCGAGCTGCCAACGTCAAGAACACTGGTCTGACGGTTATCCAGGTCATACCGTAGAATTTCGATGAACGAAGCATCTCCTCCCAAAGGGATCATATAGAGCAGGTTATCATCCGTAAGCCCTACCGGTCGTAAAAAGCTGGTATACGGGAAAATATCATTAACTGGTGACAATGGTTTGAGAGAGCGGGTGTCTGAAGAATATTCGAGCAGCAGGCCGCCATCGGATGGTTGCGTTCCAAAACTCACGATGAGGATCACTTTCTCCTGGTTAGGGCTGGTGGTCATAGCGCCGATAAAATATTCCGGAGGCAAGCCTTCAACCGTTTTTACCTGCCCATTTTGCATATCGACCGCCAGCAGTGCTATGTCCGTTAGGACGAGCACCGTTTGACCCACGCGCAGGGCATCATTCACCTGCTTGACTTCTCCCAGGCTGGCAATCTCCTGGATCTCCGCTCCTTCCTGCAGAACCAGGCTTGCATATCCATTCACTGGGCCTTTGATATAGAGTGTTGGGGGAAAATCTTTGGAAAGCGGGGCAGCCGTCCGTGTTGAGGCAGGCTGCGGCGTTGCTGACGGCATTTCAAGCCGGTCACATTCCCCACCAAATCCAAATCCTGTGAATGGCTGAGGCTCCTGATCAGGCAGCAAGGCGTACAGGGTGACATCATAATTTTTATGTTCCATGCAATATTCGAAGGACTGCCCAAGTGGTTCCAAAAGTACCGCGGGGAACGGCATTCCAGTGGTATCGGCCGGCAGATCATAAAGGAACACTTCCCCGTTATAGCCAAATTGCAGCATCAGGCGAAACCCGGTTTCGTTGTTGAATTCATCTGCCCATACAAAACAACTGGTTGAGCCAATCCTCTGCACATCCATTGCGTTGCCTTGCAAAGGTGGTGATACAACGCACTCCCCGGGCGGTACGGATACCTGGATCGCTGTAGGAGTTGGCCCGGGCGTCCAGAATTTGGGGGTGACCGCCATCGTCGGCGTTTCGGTTTTCGTTGGTAAGGTTGTGGCAGTGGCAGAAGGACTGCGTGAGGGCTGGGTCGTTATGGGAACATCCGTTGAAGGTGGCACTGTAGGAGACAGCGTAGTAGGAATAGCTGATGTGCAGCCGGAGATCAACCAGAAGATGATCCATATGCGGATGGATATCGATGAGATTTCATTGAATGATTTTCTCGGTTTGACAGCCATGTTTGCCTCTATTCTCGTTTATGGTTACTGGTCGATCCGCCAGACCTGGATCGCGCCTGCCCAATCCAGCCCAATGAGGAAGAGCGCGTTCTCCTGTTTCACAAAAGCAACTTCATTCACCTGCACAGTGGCAAAGCCAACCAGTGCCCCGTCCGATTGTTGGCGGAGTTCGACGCCTTCCGGGCCGGTGATCGCCAGGAAGCGGTTGTCTGGATCATAAGCGAGGTTCGTGACAACGCTGTTTCTTTTGGCCCCCCAACTTTCGGATAACTGCTGTTCTTGAACCGTCCAGAAGGTGATTTGCCCTAAGCTGGAAGCGGCAGCGAGCACCTGGCTGTCTGGCGAGAAGGTTGCACTATCCCACACGCCTCGCTGGTTGAATTTATACTCTGTGGCCTTCGCGCTGTCAGGGTCTAGAGAATAGCAGGTAATGAATGCTTCTCCGGTACGATACCAACTCGCCAGCCAGCGGCTGTCTGGAGAGAAGGCCAGGTCGGGCGGAGCGCTGGTTTTCCATTCGCCATAGGATTGCAGGCTTTCGGTGCTAAAAACTTCGAGCAGTGCCGGGCTAAGATCATCCCGCATGTCTTGTGATACCACCGCCACAGTTTTTCCATCCGGTGCGTATTCCAGTTTGACAATTTCTCGCCCTGCCGCCTCGAAAGTGCCCAGCACCGGTGGGTCGCCCTGTTCGTTCAGGCCATTTAGGTCAAGGATTTCGACGGTATTGCCCACTGCGCGTGCCAGGCGGCTCCATCGCCGTTGATGACGTTTAAGTGCAGCTCTGTGTTGAGCGTGATCAGACCCGAGTGTGTCTCTTCCCGGGTTGCCGGGTCATAAAAGCCCAGTCGAGTGGTTGTGGCTCTGGCAATCTCCCCCTGGGTCGTGACGGCAAACAGACTCAGCCCCTCTCGCCAGTGGGGTTTTGATAGCGTTCCAGTCAACGGCAGCGGCGGCACGGCGGATAGGGTCGGATCAGGGGTAGGCGGAGCATAAGGTATGTACCACTGTTCTTGCGGCAGCCATTTGGCGGTTTGCAGCATGCGGTCAAACACCGCATCATGGTTCGACACCAGCGGATACTTCACAATGTGGACGATGCTGTTGTCTTCAAATGGGATGAACACTTCTTCATGCGTGGGCCGGTCCAGCCAGCGCACGCGGTAGCCGGTACGCCCATCAATGGTGATCTCTCGCCATTGGGCGTTTGCCTGCGGGTCAAAGACAGTTTGCTCTAAGAATTCCTGGGGGCTGCCCTGCGGCGGGGTGAAATTATCAAATTTGGCATACAACCACTCTGGCGAAAGGCTGGCCATGTAGTACCCCGGTATCATCTCGAAGTTCGCGACCGTGGTGGCAACGTCCCCCATCCCCGGCCAGTTAAAGTTCCAGAACATTGGAAACTCGACGTTCATGCGCGCTTCATTCATGCCAATACCGTCCCAATTGTCTGCATGTTCGGGCGCGGGCGGCTGCGTGGGGGTCAATTCGATTTTTGGCGCAAGCTGGCGATGATACTGCGCCAGGTGGGAGACCGTACCGATCAAGCTGCCCGTGCCGAGCACTGCACCCGCATCCGCTGCGGACGCGTAAAAGACGGGCGACCGGAATTCGGGATTAATCCGCCACAGCTTTGCCTGATCTCCGGTTCCCTCCTGGACGAGCAGGTTATGTCCATCCTCCGTCCAGGCATAAGAAGCCCAGTCCTGCTCGAAGGTGATTTCCTGGAAGACTTGAAAAAACGTCCCCTGTCCGGTTTGCAGGTTGCGCCTGGAGTCTACCAGTTCTTGTCCCTGCCACGTCTGAACAGGCCAGGCATAATGTTCCAAATTGGGTGTAGCGCTAAGCGCGTACATCGTCTGGCGCTCACCAGCGAAGACGTAGGGACTGAGCAGCGGGAGCACAGCCTGCTCCTCAACGTCATACCCAATCATAGCCGGGGCATACCACACTTCGCTGCCATCCGAAGTCCAGGCAAGATCAAAGCCTCTGCCAATCTCGGTCATCGCACGGGCGCGAACCAGTTCCTTCACGGCGCCGCTTTGTGCGTCGATCAAGGAGAGACTGATCTGCTGGTCGGTTACGCTGGAAACCACGGCAATCGACTGCCCTTGCGGTGACCAGGCGACGTTGATCAGCCCATCGATCGAGGCCAGTGTCCGCGGCGCTCCTCCGGAAATATCCTGGGTGTAGAGCTGGCTTCCGTCAACCCATGCAATCGCATCGCTGCCGGGTGACCAGCTTACGGCTGCGGGGTTATCGATCAGCTTCCGAGCAGATTCTTCTCCGGTCAGATCGATCAACCAGGTTCCGCTACCGGCAGGATCGGGCAGAGCCAGGAAACGCTGATCGGGGGAGAGCATGGGCGTCCACGCGGCGGGGTGCTGTCCAAAGGGGTAGGGCTGGAGCAGGTCACCCGGAAGAAAGGCGCCTGCATCCGATAGCGCTGTTTGCTCTCCCGTCGATAAATCGAGGCGCAGTACCCGGCCCTCCGGATCCGCGAAGATAATTGGATCTTCACTGGGTTGAAAATCCTGGGTTGGCGTGGGTTGGGGAGTCGCGGTCGAAGGGCGGACGGTGGGTGCGCTTGCGGTTGTTGGTGCTGCGGTGACCGTTGGCGCTATTGTCGATGTTCCCGTAGGAAGGTTGGTTGCCACTGCTTCACCTGTGATTGCTGGAGCAGCGGTGGGAACCGCGAGCGGCGCACAGGCGGCCAGGTGGGTGAAGAGCAGGAAGAAAGCCACCAGAAGTTGGGCCGTTCTTTTCAGCAGAGACATCGCTTTAC
>JAEYTI010000162.1 GCA_023434145.1 Chloroflexota bacterium
GTCGTTCCAACATGGAAAGGAAAACAAAAACCCTCCGGACTTCGACCGGAGGGAGTGGATGAAACCTGTGTTTCGTCCGCAGCTTACCCGCGCAGCGCGAAAGCCCAACCGTAGGGTTGGCTCGTAGGGCGCGGGGCGGGGATGCGGATAGTTGATTGCATGAGAAGATTATAGGATAGTCGAACGAATTATGCAAGATATCAACTTTTTGTTACAATTTAACAACATTCATCCTGGCTCCCTGCTCCATCCCAATCACAAGGGGAATATTATGAAGATTCGGCGAACCACGCGCCACGGGAAGAAGCCTGTTTTCCAATGGCTGCTTGTCATTATCCTGCTGATTTCTGCCACGCAATCCGTATCGGCCACTTGCGGGAACGCTGCCGCCCCACCGTTGAGCCAGGATTGGCTCGACGGATGGACTCCTATTGCAGCGGAGGCTAATACGCCCACTTCCCGGGAGTCACACACAGCCGTGTGGACCGGCACCGAAATGATCATTTGGGGTGGGCATAATTATTATGAACTTGTTGCAAGTGGCGGGCGCTACAACCCTGCCAGCAATACCTGGGAGGAAGTCATTCCGGATTATCTGGAGGGGCCACGGTGGCAGCATTCCGCGGTCTGGACCGGAACAGAAATGATCATCTGGGGAGGTCATTGTACTCCGTCAGACCTATGCACAGGCGGCAAACGCTATAACCCGACAACAGATAGCTGGACTTCGATGTCGAGCGTGAATGCACCTAAGCCCCGCTACGGTCACACTGCCGCATGGACCGGGACGGAAATGATTCT
Source organism: Chloroflexota bacterium (assembly GCA_023434145.1). GTDB lineage: Bacteria > Chloroflexota > Anaerolineae > Anaerolineales > Anaerolineaceae > DSYU01. The sequence goes on from JAEYTI010000162.1 coordinate 802, forward strand.
TTGGGGCGGCAATACCGGGAGCAGCTACAGTAACACCGGAGCACGCTACAACCCCGCGACCGACACCTGGACGCCCATCTCCACGGTTGGCGTTCCGTCTGCCCGCGTTCATCACGTCGCGGTATGGACTGGGGAAGAGATGATCGTATGGGGCGGACGGGGTTCTGTATTCGAATTCTCAAAAACCGGCGGGCGCTATAACCCCAAAACCGATACCTGGATACCCATCACATATAATGACGCCCCGGCATTTTGGCACAACGGCACCGCTGTATGGACCGGGGAAGAGATGATCGTGTGGGGCGGCAACAGCGCCTCTTACAACCCATTTTATTCCGGTTGGCGCTATAACCCAGAAACAGATGTATGGACCGCTACGAGCGCGGAAACCCGTCCAGAAGCACGACTTGTACACGGCTCCGTGTGGACCGGGAAAGAGATGATCGTGTGGGGTGGGAATGGACATGCGGGAATGCTCTCCTCTGGCGGGCGGTACGATCCTGCCGGCGATACGTGGAAGGAAACCTCTCAATCCGACGCTCCATACAGCCGGCTGGATTTTTCCACAATCTGGACCGGCGAGGAAATGATCATCTGGGGCGGGTGGAATCACCTGGAAAGATTTTTGAGCAGCGGCGGGCGGTATAACCCAAAAACTGATACGTGGGCAATAGTGAGCACAGAGGGCGCTCCAGAGCCAAGGTGCTGGCACGCCGCGGTTTGGACTGGAACGGAAATGATCGTGTGGGGCGGCGCGGCGGACAGCCCTACCTATGTTAACAGCGGCGGCAGGTACAACCCAAAGAACGATACCTGGACGTCTATCTCCACCACCGGCGCGCCGAGTCCGCGAGCAGGCAATTCCGTCATCTGGACTGGCTCCGAAATGATCGTATGGGGTGGGTGGGGCGGCGAAAGTGATTTTGCGTTCCTTGACGGCGCCCGCTATAACCCCGCCACCGATACCTGGCTGCCCATCGCCGATGCACCGGAAGCGCGGTGGGGGAACAGCGTTGTCTGGACGGGGCAGGAGATGATCGTCTGGGGTGGTCGATCCATATATGACAATTATGCGCAGGCGGGAATGCGATATTACCCCGCAAATAACACCTGGTCGCCAGTCAACTCGGAGAATGCCCCCTCCGGCCGGATGCTGCATAGTGCGGTGTGGACAGGGAATGAAATGGTCATTTGGGGTGGTGGGATCAACGAGAATGCGGTGTTCGGCGATAGCGGGCGCTACAACCCGGTCACTGACACGTGGATAAAGCTGGTCGATGCAGGTGCGCCTTCCGCCCGGCAGGCACACAGCGCGGTGTGGACAGGCAGAGAGATGATCATTTGGGGCGGGTACATTGGCCTTGAAACATATGGATATGTATTCCCCTATAGAGACGGCATGCGCTACGCACTTCCTACCAAGCTCCCGCTGTTCCTGCCATTGATCGGCACGTAAGTTCCCATGCTCGCCTATCTGCTGCAAGGATTCTCGCTTGGCATCTCCGCGGCGGCTTCGCCGGGGCCGTTCCAGGCCTTTCTGATCGGGCGGTCGCTCAACCACGGCTGGCGGCGGACGCTGCCCATCGCGCTGGCCCCGCTGATCTCCGATGGGCCGATCATTGTCGCTATGGTGCTGCTGCTTACCCGCCTCCCACCGGGATTCCTGCGCGGCATCCAGATCGCCGGGGGGCTGTTCGTGCTGTATCTGGCTTACAAAACCTTCCGCTCCTGGCAGACCTTCCAGCCCGCGCAGGTAGAGCCAGACCCCAACGCGGCACGGCGGAGCCTGTGGAGCGCGGCGACGATCAACTTCCTAAACCCCGGCCCATATATCTTCTGGAGCCTCGTCTCCGGCCCGGTGCTGGTACGCGGCTGGCGTGAGGCGCCAGGGTATGGGGCGGCTTTTCTGCTTGGGTTTTATGTGGCATTGGTCGGAAGCACGGCCGCGCTGGTGGTGCTGTTCGGCGCGGCGCGGGGGCTGGGGCCAAAGGTCAACCGCGTGCTGATCGGGCTGTCCGCGATTGCGCTGGCGGGGTTTGGGGTGTATCAGCTGTGGAGCGGGGTAGGGCCGGGCGGCTAAAGCCGCGGCAAGGTCAAAGGAACCCCACGAAGGTGGGGTTTTGGTGATTAGCCGCCGGTTTCAACCGGCCGGTGCAAGAATCGGCGAGTCACATCCATTACGCGGTTCGACAACCAGCACCTACCTTCCCCCGACCACGCTCTCATAGATCCCCTTCAACTCTGGGATCAGCAAACGGTTGTTGTGGTTCTCCTCCACAAAGGCGCGGCCTTTACGCCCCATCTCGGACCACAGCTCTGGGTGCTGGATCAGGTATTCCAGCCGGTCGGCCAGGCCTTCCACGTCACGCTCCTCCGAGAGCACGCCGGTGACGCCATCCTCCACCAATTCGGGGATGCCGGTGTGGCAGGTGGAGAGCACGGGCAAGCCGGTCGCCATGGCTTCCATCAGCGAGACGGGAATGCCCTCCTGGTCGCCATCTTCGGCGGTGACGCTAGGCAACAGGCACAGGTGCGCCGTGCGCATTTTGTACTGAATCTCGCTGCGTGTCAGCGGGCCGAGCAAATGGGCGTATCCGCGCAGGTCCAGTTCGTCGATCAGCGCGTTCAGCCGCTCTTCCAGCGGCCCGGTGCCCACGATCTCGTACTGTATCTTCCACCCCGGGTGGCGGCGGATCACTTCGGCAACTGCCCGCAGCCCGTACTCGATGCCCTTCTTCTCTACCAACCGGCCGGTGGTGAACAGGCGCACCGGCTCGCCTTCTTCTAGCGCGCGGGGGTGAAACGTGAAACTCTCCAGGTCGATGCCCATGCGGTGTACCACTGTGCAGGCAGGGTCCGCGCCCAGGTCAATCAGCCGCTGCCGCCAATATTCGCTCACCGGCAGCAGCAGATTAGCGGCGTTGAACACTTGCAGGTAGGTGTCGCGATTCTCGGGGTGATGCACCAGCCGTGATACGTCGTAGCCGTGGAAGGTTACCAGCAGCTTATTTGCCACACCAAGCTGCTTCAACCGCCGGCCGTACTTGCCGATGTTGCCAAAATGGCAGTGCATCAGGTCATAATCTTTGCCGTTCATGAAAGGATGCAGCATATGCAGCAAGTGCAGCGATGCAGCGTCGCGCCCATAACGGAGGGCGTTGAGCCCAGAAAGCGCCAGCGGCAGGCGGCGGGCAGGCAGGCTGCCCAGTACCCGAAGCGCGCTGAGCACCCGGCGCATGCGTGCCTCTGGCATTTGCACGTGGAATGTCTTTTCCATCAGCGCGTACTGCTCCACCTCTGGCTGCACGATGCCGTCTTCGCGTCTGCTGAACGCAAAGATGTTCACCGATACCCCCAGGTCAATCAGCCCGGTGATCTGATCGAGAATAAATGTCTCGGAGAGCGCCGGGAATTTTCCTACAAGAAATGCTACGTTCATTTTTCTAACAGCTTTTCATAGGCCCTCAAGTGGCAGTCGATGGCGTGTTCGTACTCGAAGGTTTCATTCACATACGCCTGCCCCAACAGGCCTTTCTCTTGCCAGCAGTTTTCCGCCAGGAGCCAGCGCAGGCCGGTCTCCAGCGACTCCAGCGTATCTTCTTTGGCCCAGTAGCCAAAGTTCTCGGTGAAGCTATCTGGGTTGAGGTAAGAGAGGATGGCGCAGCGGTGTGCCGCTGCTTCAATAAACGAGATTGGCAGTCCTTCGCGCCAGCTCGTGTTGATCAAAATCCAGGATTCTTCCAAAATGCGTGATTTCTCCTCGCCCAGCATCACGCCCGGCATTTCCAGGTTCGGCACGCTGCCGTACTCGGCGCGGAGATTGGCATCACGGTCTTTAAAGTGCGGCTGGCAGGCGCCCATCGCCACAAAACGGACCTCGGGGAAGCGTTTTGCCAGTTCAAAGAACAACTCCGGACGCTTGCGCGGGTCCCAGCGGCCCAAAAAGCACACCGTTGGCTGAGAAGCTTTGACCAGCGTGCGTTTGGGCACCGGAACCGGTGTCGGCAGAAACTGCGGCGGCTGCTTGAGGTTGTAGAGATCTACCGCGCGAGGAATGACCACTGTGGCGGCGGCGTACTGCCCGTGGGCTGTGCGGGCTGCCTGCTTTACGAACGCGTAGGACGAGCGGTAACGCCATTCTCGCTGGATCAGCGACTTCCAGTCGATGCCCTCTTCCTTCCACTCGGCGCGGTGCTCGTCCAGCCGGCGCGGATCGCGGAAGGTGACGGCGTGCTTTTTGTGCGGCGCGCCGACCCGCGCGAGATAAGTGCCGATCGACGGCTCTTCGCTGTGGTAGATATCCGCGTCAATCCACTTGAACAGCGCCGCGAATGGCAGCGACTTGCCCGCGTTGATATACGCCTGCCCAGGATAGGCAACAACAGTGATACCGTCCGAAATTTCGACCGGTTTCTGCCCAGGCCGGCGGGTCATTACCACCGTCACTTCTACGCCGCGCTCCAGCAAGCCTTTGGCCACGGCACGGGTCGCTGCGCCAAAGCCACCGTACATACCGCGTTCAAATAATTCAGTAGCGATCAAGCAAACTCGCATGGTTACCCCCGTGATGGTAGAGAAGACCGGATCGAACGGAACAGCGCCAGGATCCGGTAGTCGAAGTAGCGTTCCATAAAGTACGCAAAAACGAAATACACTGCCATGCCTGCCAGCACGAGCAGAGCAAATATCACAATTCCATCGTGGTGCGGAATGAGCGCCTTTACCCATGCCAGCGCGGCGACCATGGTCAGCGTGCCGAGCAGCGGAAAGCCCACCGCCTGCAAGAAATTCATCCGCCCGCAGCCGGTGATGCGGATGACGTGCGTGGCGAACATGCTGTTAATAATGAAACCAGGAATTAAGAGCGAAACGCCCGTGCCAACAATGCCATACGTCATGGTCAGCGGGTAAATAAGGATGGCCACCAGCAGCACCTGTACAGCTAGATGGCGCGAGAGAATCTCGGGCTTGCCCACCGCCTGGAAGACCGGCCCCATCGTTGCGCCAATGGAGCGGATGGCTCCTCCGATCACCAGCACGCGCATGGCGGGTACCGCGGGCATCCACTTATCGCCCAGCAGGAGCTGGGTCAGCTCGGGCGCGAGGATGAAGATCCCACCCGCCGCCGGGATGGTGAGGAGCGCCGTCACCTTCAGCACGTTCAGGTAGGCGGCGCGCAATGCAGGTACATCATCTTGCAGCTTGGCGTATGCCGGGAAGGTGATCTGCGAAATGACGTGGGTAATCTCTGTGGCAGGAAGGTTAGCAATGCGGTGGGCCATCTGGTAGAAGCCCAGCGCCGTCACACCCAGCAGCTTGCCCAGCAGGGCATCGTCTCCTTCGGTGAGCAGGAAGATGAACACGCTCGTCCAGAAGATCCAGCGCCCGTAACCGTACATATCCTTCAGCTTGCCGAAGTCGATGCGCGGGCGCGGGGTGTACGGCGTGATGATGTACGAGAGCACCAGCCGCGCAGCCCACCCTGCCAGCATGCCATAGACCAGCGCCCAGACGTTTTGCAGGGCCAGCGCGAGCACAATCGAAACCAGCAGATCAGAAAGCGTGCCGGTAAGCTGGAACAGAAACTGCTTCTGGAACTCCAGTTCCTTTTTAAAGTAGATGACACGGATATTCATCAGCCCATTCAAAATTGGCACCAGCGCAATGGTGCGGATCACCGGCAGGGCTTCAGGCGTATTGTAGAATTGGGCCGCCAGTGGCGCGCCAAAGTACAGCAGCCCGGCAAGTAGTATGCCGCGCAGGGTCAACGTAGTCCATGCCGTATCCAGATAATCTTCGATGTTGTTCTTTTTCTGGATCAACGCCGATTGGAAACCCGTTTGTGAGAATGTCTCCAACATCGACATGGTGACCATTGTGATGCCCATCAGGCCGAAATCATCGGGGGCAAGCATGCGTGCCAGCACAATGGTGCGCACCAGGCTGAGCACCTGGCTTACCATGCGCAATAAGAAAACCCAAAACCCACCGATGACAACACGGCTCGACAACCGCTCATCTGGCGTTATGAGCCGTTTAAATAGCGTTTTTATTTGATGCATAGTTTGAAAACCAGTAAACCTCTCCCCTGAGGTTCGCGTTTATAAGGCACGTAAATCAGTAGAGCTAATTCCGTGCTATCGCGTTGAAGGCGGCGTTGGTCCGTCTAACCGTTCCCTATCCAAAGCCAACTCTATTCTAATCGAAAAAGTGGACAATAGAGGTTAACGTCTTATAAATATTTTGGGTGATATTTCCTGGTCCGTTAAGAACTAGTTCGCTGCCAAAGCTGTTTTTCATATTCGTTTGCAGTGCATAGCGCCGCAGCCAAGTATGAAAATGACAATTGACAGAGCACTACTATCGTGTGGTCCCCACCCACAGCAAGTGATCTGCCGCCCCCCACAGGTGCGGGTCGACGCAAAAGCGGTAGGAAAGATTGGCCCAAAATTCAAAAGCGTCATCATCGAGCGTATTGAGGTGCTGCTCGTGACCAGAGGCAATGCCCTCAGAGGCCAACATCGTGTGCGTGTGCAGGCCAAGCGACTCCAGCCAGGGAATTATCTCGTCCGGCTTTGTGAACCACGCATCCGTGAAGCCCTCACTCGCGTTCTGCTGATTTAGCAGGGATTCCATCTGCCCCGGGTCTTCGTAGAAATCGCGCAGATACCCCTTGGCAATCGCGTCGCGGAAGGGCGCATAGAAGGTGATGAAGCCGGCAAACAGCGGTCCGCCCGGTTTCAGCACCCGCATCGCCTCGCGCACCGCCCGGTCACGGTCCGACTTCTCCAACAGATGGTACAGCGGCCCCATCAGCAGCACGGCGTCGAAGGAGGCACCCGGGAAGCGCGAGAGATCCAACGCATTGCCGTGGATGAAGTCGGCAATGTCCGCGCCTTGCTCCACGGCCTTCTGGCGGGCAAGGCTCAGGTTGCCCTGCGAGAGATCGAGCAGCGTGACGTCATAGCCCAGCTTTGCCAGGTGGATGGCATAGCGCCCCGGCCCCCCGCCGCAGTCGAGGATACGCGCTGGAGGCGGCGGCAGGTGCTCGGCCAGGGCGCGCTTGGTGATGGCAAATTCCATGCGGTGGCGGTCAAAGCGCTGCCACTCGGTTTGGGCATTGGAGTCGTAGAAGGATTCGACGGTGGACATGGGTTGGTTCTCCTAATGCAGCCGGGCGTTGAACTCCCAAGGGCCTTTGATGACGTACCACATCACGTCCATGATGCGCTGGTTCGCTTCTGTTTCGCTCATCGAGTCGGGCTTTTCGAGGATCTGATACCCCTCAAACCCCTCCCTTTCCACACAGGCCACTTTGATCCCCTGTTCCGCCAGCGCCCGCGTGACGATTTCCGCTCTGGTGCAGGTTCCGCCTTCGCGTGGGGGCGCATAGATGGAATACACGGTGATGGTGAATTCCGAGAGGTCGACCGTTTCTCCCAGGTCGAACCCTACCATATCACAGCGCCGCCCTGGTTTGCCATCTTTGGCAGGGATGATCGGGTCGATGACAAGGCCGTGGTGATCCCTGGTTTCAAATTCTTTATTGCGGAACGAAATATGGTTCAGCATCCAGTCTTCGCCATCGAGAACGGGAAAGCAGATATCGGCTCTTAGCCACTTCCCATCCCGGCGGACATTGTTCAAGGTAATCTCCATTCCGTTGACGGTTTTTGAATTCTCAAAAAAGGGTTCCGAGGGGAGGGTTGCGGTGGCGGTAGGGGCAGGCGTTGGGCTAGCCGAAGGTATCTGCAAAGTTACCATTTTCGTAGGCGCAAGGGGTAGTGTTGGAGCAGGAACCTGCTGCTCAGGTTGAGCAGAAAGCAAGTGCGTAGCCCGCGCCCACCAGTAATTAATGCTTACATCGCACCCGGTCAACAGCAGGATGGACAATATGATGGAGAAGTGAGTGAGTCGTCGATGCATGAGGCTGTTCCTATGAGATTTTCAGGTTTTTACGGACAGATAACGCCCCTCACCTAACCTCTCCCCTCAGGGAGAGGGATTAAGATGGCCTCGCCTCGTTCAGCGCCTCAAAAATTCCCCGCAAAATCGGATCGATCACGGCCTGATCGGTGGTGGCGAAGAATTCTTCCATCGACCCAAAGCCCTGGTGCTCGTAGACTGCGGCCTGGAAGGCCATTTCCAGCCGGTCAATCTGCTTGACGAATATGGCCTCGGGCGTCTCGGCGGCCTCGAACTCTTCCCACAGGGCCAGCAGTTCGGCGGCGTTGGGCAGCGGCTCGATCACCCGCAGCAGGCTCGCGCGTTCCAGGCGGTGCTTCTCTTCGGCGGGCATATTATCGCCGGGGGTAATGTCGCCCGCGTAGATTTCGCCCAGCTCGTGCGCCAGCACCATGCGGATCACGCGGTCGCAGTCGAGCTGGGGGAAGTGGGCGTCGGCAATCCACCACGCCAGCATCGCCATCGAAAAGACGTGTTCAGCCACCGACTCGGCCCGCTCTATCGGCACGCCGCGCCGCAGCCAGCCCTGGCGGTAGAGCTGCTTGAGGTGGTTGAGCTCGAAATACGCTTTCAGCAGTGGGGCTAAACTGCGCTCACCCAGCGCCTCCAGCGGATTGCTGCCCTTGGTGATCACTTCTTCTGCCTCGTGTTGCGCGAGATTTTGAACAGCGCAAACGGCGTACGCTCCAACGGAATGTTGTACTTTTCGACCTGCGCCAGCAGCATGGCCAGCGCCTCTGGCTTGCCCGACTGGTTCCACACCGCCGGGCCGGGCAGCGCCAGGGCGCGATCATCACCCACCAGCACCATCACAAGGTCGGCGGGGTCGATCTCCACCCGGCGTACTTCGTCCCAGGCGATGTGCCAGCAGCCGAACAGCGTGCTGCGCTCCACGCCTGCCTGGGTGAACTCGGTGATGCCCCATGAGAGCAGCATCAGCACGCTGAGCCCTGCCAGCCCCAGCAGGATCAGCGCGGCGACAATTTCGTGGCGGGCATACGAATCCAGCGCGCCAAACATAAAAAACGTGATACCCGACCAGCCAATCACCTGCATGATCCAGTGATCGGTGACCGGGCGCGGGCCGATGCCTGGCTGCGCCGCTGCGTCGAGCGCGGTTTTGCGCGCCGCGGCCCATTCGCGGTAATCGGGCAGGCGCTGGATGGCGCTTTCGTGCAGGGCAGCAGGGGAGACAACCGCGCGGACGTATTCCCACAGCCTGGGGCCGTCAAAATAGCGCAGCGGGACGATCAGCGTGCCGTTTTGCGTTCCCAGGCACAGCAGTTCCTGCCGGTCCTGGCGCACGATCCACGCCGCGATCACTTCCGTCCAGTACACCTCAAAAGTGCGCCCGCCCAGCGAGCCGCGCATCGAGCGGCGGTCCAGGTGGAGCACGTCGCGCAGCATGGGCAGCAGCGCGCGAACCCCCAGCACCAGCACCACCAGCGAGAGCACCAGCCCGCCCACCATCGCGTTCACACCTGCTCGATTCACCGCCGTGAACGTGAACAGGGTGAAAAATGCCAGCGGCAGCAGCAGGTGGCCGATCCAGGCTTCGGGGGTGGCGCGGAATGCGCGGGGTTGCGCGCTCATGGCAGTTCCGAGGCCTCCATCAACGTGTCGAGCACCTGGAGCGCATTGAGATTACGCACGGGCCAGGCGCGCCGCAGCGCGTTGGGGTTATCGAAAAATGGGGCAGCAAACGTCAGGTGCGCGCCATCTTCCTGCAAGCCCTGGTCAGGTAGATCCTGCACAGCCAGCCAGTAATTCCACAGGGGCAGCTCGTACTCGTGCGCCAGCCGGGCCATGGTGGCATTGATAGCGTGGTCGCCTTCGATGTTATCGGCCTTGGTGCCCAGCACCGGCAGCACGCTCTGCTCGATGCTGTATTCAATCGCCCTGCGCATGTGTTTCTCGAACGTGTCGGGGTTCACTGCGTCGTTGGTGCCAACCAAAATGAAGGCTACCGCCGGGCGGTGCAGCCGGTACTCGCAGCCGAGCGGGGTTTCGCCCTTCTCGCACAACTGCGGGTCTGCCCAGATGGGCGACATCAGCGAGGCGGCGGTGAAACCTTGCCGCGCAGCGAGGCTGGTGCGGTGAAACGACCCGGCGTAATAGTCGATCACCGGGGCAAGTTCTTCTTCATACGCCCCGAGCGAATAGTGATCGGGGCCGAGGTCGTACATATCCAAAAACCAATCGGTCTGCGACTCGCAGTCACCGATTTTGGAGAAGGCGCGCGGGTTATTGCCCCGGGCGATGCCATCGGCGAGAATCTGGCGGGCGCGCGGGCTGAGCTCAGGCAGAACGGGCAGCTTCATCCAGGCGTCCGGGGCCAGGGTGGGTTTCGGGGTCAGAGCAGCCGCCGTGGGTGCGGCATCGCCGGTAATGGTCACGGATTCGGGGCCGGTGGGGGTAGCAACCTCCATGCGCTCACCGCCCCGCAGGCTGGCAGCCTGGGTGGGCGTTAGAACCGTGTCTGGCTGGATTTCCACGCGTGTGATGGTTGGCGCGGGGTTCCCATTCCCATCCGGGGAGGCGCATCCGGCCAATACCAGAAATATAAAGACAAGTGGGTAACGGTAAAGAACCTTCATGATGGGAAGATTCTACCAGATTAATACCGCTGGAGTAGGGTGTCGCGGAGCCGTCGCTACTGCGATGGGCGGGCGCTGCGGTGGCACGGCGCATTTTCACGCCTCATTTCGCGCTCGCCCCGTCTATCCGTGGAATCTCCCGCGGCGGGTTGGTGTGCCGCCGGAAAATCGGGCTCTCGGGGATCGTCAGCACGTCCCATATGCGCTCGGCGTGGCGAAGCAGCGTGTTTGGCGGCAGTGAATTGGGCGAAAAGTAGGCACAGGCATCCGACTCAGCCGTCTCGCGCAGCGTGCCGCCTTCTACCTTGCAGACAAACGAGAAAACGAGGTCATTGCGGCCCGGCTTGGCGTACACCCCCGCCAGATGATCGACGCGCACTTCCAGCCCGGTTTCCTCACTCACCTCGCGGATCACGGCTTCATCGGGCAGCTCACCCGGCTCCAATCCCCCGCCGGGCAGGTTCCACGCGTCCATGTCGCGGCGGTGGCACAGCAGCACCTCCATTTTTTCATTGAAGATGATCGCAAACGCCCCGATGGTGAATACCGGTCGTGTATCCTGCATTTCAGGCCTCCCCCATCCCGGCTTTTTCGACGCACACATCCAGCGCGGCGGAGAGCAGCTTTTGCCCGTCCGTGCCCGCGACCAGCGCCGCTACCCGCGCGGGTTTTTCGCCCTGAGCAGCAATGCCAAACCGCTCCGCCAGCCGAACGAGCGATTGCTCATCAAAATAGGCCGCCAGCACGCGCCGCAGCCAGCCCGGGTCGATACCCGGCAGGGGCGCTGATTCGCCGGTGGGTGCAAGCTGAACATTCTCCAGCCCGCCCGCGGCTTCCATCTCGCCGGTTTCGACGTGATACCAGCCCACCTGGCTCTCGCCGGGCACTTCCACCACGTCACTCAACAGCGGCATGACCGATGCGGACGTGCCCATCATCGAGGCCGGCGTGCCCTCGTACATCAGCCCATTGGGCGATTTGAAGATGCGCTGCACGTGGAATTCTTCGCTCGTGCGCACCATCAGGCCTTTGCTGCCCGGCATCACAATGCGCTCCCACTGCTCAGGGTCGCGCTGAGTTACATCGCCGGAGCCAAACGCCAGCCCCTCCTGCCGGTGGAGCAGCCCGGCGCGAGCCATCTCTACCAGGGCCAGCCGGGTTGCCACTGGATTGGTCGCTTTCGCCTCGGCAGCGCCATGTTCTCCCGCTTCCGCCGCGCTTTCCTGCTCGTGTGTGACGCCGCTGACATGCGTGAGGAAGGCAGCTTCGGCAAAGGCCTGCACCTGCACGGTAAGGTCGAGTAGGCGGCGCGAGAGCCGCAGGCTGCCGTACGTCTGATCGTAGATGGTCAGAAAGGGCGCACCCTCGCTGATAAACGGCTCGCGCCCCGAGCGGAATTTATCCGCCGCGAAGCCGATATCCTGCCGCTCGTAGGGGATCTGGAGCAAAAAGGCCTCGTAGAGCATGGCAGCGGCCATTTCCGGTGCTACTCCCTCACCGGCTAACGCCGGGTGGGTGATGACGACGCCCGTGGTAAAGTAGTTGCGCGAGAAGTACGGCTGATCCTGGAAGAGACCCAGCTCGCGCGAGAGCGGGTAGGAATAGGGCATCTCGGTGCGCCCGCGCTGCTCGATCACGCCGCGGATCGACTCGCGCACCAGCAAGCCGGTCTCCAGGCGCAGCAAGCCATCCTGCCGCGCTGCCGAGAAGATCCCGCCTGGCGAAAGGCGCGGGAAGATGGCGGGCAGCGTGCGCTGCGGTTGGGTGGTGTAGCGTTTTTCACGCCGCACCTGCACGTTCTTGGCCTTCACGTTCACGCGCGTCACGCGGTAGGGGATGGTGGCGTAGTAGTAGATCGCGCCGGGGTAGGCCTCGCGCATGAGCTGCGCAAACGAGAGCGAGCCCATCGACGAGACGTTGGGGCCATCGCGGCGCTCTACCTTGAACTGGCTCTCCACGTCGCGCAGGGGGAAGGTGTAGTTGGGCCGGTCGTGGGCCTCCAGCTTCAGACCGGCAAAGCGGCGCGGCGGTTCACCGGCACTCTCTTTGCGGCACAGGTTCAGGAACTCCTCGGGCCAGTCGATGTTGCTCTCGAACGATGCGGTGGGCATCCCGGCGGCCTTGGCCACCTGGTCGTGCTCGCCGTTCGTTCGCGCCAGGCACAGGGTGTGAATATACTGGATGTGCTCGTTCTCCAAATACAGCGCCGATTCGGCCAGCGGGCGCTTGAAGAAGCTCGCCGGGTCGGCGTAGACCGTCTGGTCGTGCACGTCGCCGCCGTTGACCACGATCACCGAGCCGGGAGCGTGGCGGCCGATGCGCCCGATGCGCTGCTGGAGGCTGGTGGCCGAGGCGGGCACACCGATCAGCACGCAGATGTCGAGGTTGGGCACGTCGATGCCCAGCTCCAGCGCGGAAGTAGAAACAACGCCGTTCAGCGTCCCGGCGGCAAGCCGTTCCTGAATCTGCCTGCGGTCGTGGTCTTCGTACCCGGCGCGGTAGGGCAGCACGTTGAGCTGCTGAAGCACCCCGGTTACTTCGCCTTCGGGGTCGGCCTCTTCTTCCTCGGGGGTGGGTGTGGTGGCCTTTTTGCGGCCCCAGCCGCCGCGGCTGCCGCTTACCGGGCGGGCCGGTTTGGCGGGCGGCGCTTCCAGGCCATCCTCGGGGGCGGGTTCACCGGCGAGCGCGGCAGCTTCGGCGGCAGCGGCAGCCGCCAGGGCTTCGGCGGCTTTGGCGTTCTCCTTCAGCAAGCGGTTAAGGATGGATGAAATCAGTTCCACCTGTTTGCGGCTGTCGACAAAGGCGATAAAGCGCGAGGAGGTGTGCTCGGTGAGATAGGCCAGCAGCTTGACCACCTCGTCCAGAAAACGCTCTTTCCCTGCCGGTTCGGCCAGATACACGTCCAGCGGGTAGCGCGGGGAGCTGTCCATCTCGGGGCCGATCATGTGGAATTTCTTGCCGATCAGGCTGCTCAGATGGGCTTCTGGGTGGGCGATGGTGGCCGAGGCGCAAATGTAGCTCGGGCGCGCATCCAGCAGATCCATCAGATGCTGCAAGCGGCGGAACAGGAAGGCCGCATTGGAGCCAAACACGCCACTGTAGGCGTGCACCTCATCCACCACGATCATCTTCACTTCGCGCAGAAAGTTGATCACCTGCGGCTGGTTGAGGTTGGAGAACAGCCAGGCGTGGATGATATCCGGCGTAAAGACGACGACTTTGGATCGTTCGAGGATGTTGAGACGGAAACCGGGCGGCACGTTGCCGTCGATACGGCCCACGACGCTGTCGGGCGAACCCATCACTTCCAGGCCGGGTTTCTCGAACCCGGCGGTTTCGAGCGCGCGCTGCCAGCGGTCGCGCTGCTCGGTGCCCAGGGCCTTCATCGGGTAAATCGCCATCACCCGCCCGCGCGGATTGCGCGCCAGCATATTCACTGCGGCGGTTTGGAATACCAGGCTCTTCCCAGAGGCCGTGCCGGTGACGAGGGTCACGTCTTCGCCGGCGATGGCGTGGCGCAGAGCTTCCTTCTGGTGGCGGTAAATGCCGCGCGGGTACTGGCGGGCTAAGAAGTTCCGCGCGGCGGGGGCCAGCGGAAGGTCATCCACACCGTGCAGTTCGGCTTCGCGCGGCTCCGTCTTGAGCACGTCGACAATTTTCCACTGACTCTGTTCAAAAAACGATTGGAAGGCCACAATTCCCTCGATAGTGCGCTGATTTCCCTTGCGACTTGCCCCCTTGCCGCGGGCCGGTGACCGGGGTTGCTATTCGATTGTACCCTAAGCGGGGCAAAAAGGGTTACCGGCGCGGATCGCGTGCCATCAGGTAATGGGTATCATTTTCGCCGGTGACGCCGAACCCCAACCGCTGGTAGAGGCCGCGCGCGCCGATATTGCCCTTTAGTACGCGCAGGGCCACCGGTTTGCCCAGCCGCTCGGCTTCCGCCATCACCGAGCGCACTGCCGCCGTGCCGATCCCACGCCGCTGAACGCTGGGATGCACTTCAATGGAGATGATAAACAGCTCCTCCGTCCGCTCTTGCACGTGCAGCGCGCCCACGTCCGCCCCATCCCAGCGGATCACGCGCACTTCCGCCGGGTTGAAACAGCGCCGGAACGCCTCCCGCTCGCGCGCCTCGTCCCACGGCCCAAACGCATCGACCAGGTAAGACATCATCGCTGCTTTGTAGAGGTCGAAAAGGAATTCCAGGTCTGCGCCGGTTGCGGGGCGGTAGCTGAGCATGGTTCAGCGCTGAATCACGGCGCGCGCGGGCGTTCCTTCCACCGGCTGGTTCTCCACCCGCGCCAGAGCGGCCTCCGGAGTCAACCGGCCCCGGATCACTTCGATCACGCCGGGGAAATAGTGATCCATAGCCTGTACGCAGGTGATGGCCGTGGCGCGCACCGTCTCCGTGCTGATCGTGCCATCGGGCGCTTCGATTCCGGCCTTAAACCGCACGTCGCCGGTGTTCAGATCCATCAAAAATGCGCCCACCGTCAGCCCGCAGTTGACCCGAGTGAAATATTCCATCACCGCCTGCCGGTACTGCGGCGCGATGTTCATCCCCATCCCCGCCGAAAACAAAAAGCGGCGGCTTTCGGCCTCCGCTCTGGCAATACAGATCCACGTACCATGCTCCCCCCGGTAGCCCGCTCGGATCGCGTTGCCGGGTTCGAGAATCTGGTAATTCCACTGGTCTTCATTAAAAAATCGGACTATGCTTTCGATCATCCCCCGCTTGCTCCCGCCGACTTCCATAAAGGTTATGCTCCTATCCTTCCAAGTGCTGTAATTTCCCCTATGCACTGTTCTACTTCATTTATACCATGTTGGGATAGACGATTCAATCTATGGGTTTCCCCATGAAATGGCGGCTTTCCCTTTATTCAAAGGGGCACATGTAGGTGGTGGTAGGTACATCATCGTAAGGATAATCACTAGGCGCTTGCCAGCCATGCCAGGTGGTATCAAGCAGCTCTTTCGTTGCTTCGGGATGGCTATCCGCATAACTCCGAGCGTTTGCGCAGGCGGCTATAAGGTCTCGACCATTTCGGTAATCATCCCAAAATGTTTTCGCCATTTGCGCGAATTCGTAGCCCGGCACGCCTTTGGGGTAATTTTGTCGCAACATTTCATATTCTTCAAGTGCCTGAGATTCCTTCCCCTGCGCGAGATAGATCAGGGAGATTTTGTAGCGAACATATGCTGAGAGGACCAAGTATTCCTCTGGATCATCAGGTAAGACGGTGGGCGTAGGAGTACCATACCATTCTGCTTGAATTGAATTCCGCATATGCTCAAAATGCGCCTCTGACCAGCCTTTCAATTTTGGATCATCAAGCGACTGGTGGTAGAACCGCAGTGCTTCTTCAAAATCCCACCGGAGAAACGCGCGGTCGCCATCATGCACCGCCTGGAAGCGGTATACCGGAGCAGTAAGGCGTTCAGGCTGTAGCGCATAACCCGTGCCATTCCATACGATGGTGTTAATTACATCGCGCCATGGGCCAAAAAGCGGAAACTCGGCGTGATGCCCAACATCCTCCACAGCAACAACTTCTTTCAGGCCATTCTGGGCTGTTTCGTGAATTTCAAAATACAACATTTCGCGAAATTCATAATATTTCATATCGGGCATATACATTTCATCGACCACCCCCGAGAAATTTACATTCTGATATACAGTTCCATCCCATTGGAATATAAAAAGCTTTATGGGCACACTAATGGGAATAAGATTCGAAACTCCAATTATTATCTCGGGCAGTTTATCCCCATTCAAATCCTCAATCTCCACCTGATGGACAACATGAAAATTATAAGAAGGCATATTTATGGCCTGGATGTACTTGCCCGTCTTGCAGGTGAAAACGGCAAAATTATATCCCCGGTTATAAAACAACACTTCTGGCACACTATCCCCTGTTAAATCTTGTGAAGTAAAGTCCCCCGGGCTGAGATTCAATGACCCCTCACTACCCGAAACAGCGGGAAGTACTTTCTTCAACTCAGCCAGCGACGCACCCCGGTTCAGCGCATTGAGCATGTCAGCCAGCAGATGCATTTCGTCTGCTTCGTACCCGTAAATATTCGTTTCTCCCTGGTCCGGCAGGACGGGCTTATAACTCGGATCCACTGTTGGGCACTGCGCCGCCGGAGCGGGAGTAACGGTGACGATGCTGGCAGGGTCGAAGGTGGGAGTCTGGTAGAAGAGCGGAAGCGTGGCGGTTGGCGTGAAAGTCTGGGTTGGCGTTACTGAGGGGAAGGGAGTTTGTGTTGGCGGTCGAGGTGTGCTGGAGGAATTTGGGGGAAGCGCGACCGTAGCGGAGACCGTTGAACTCGCCAGATACGTCGGCGTCCTCTGCACCGGGATGCCCGAACAGGCGGCAAGGGCAAACGCAAAAAACAGCATCAGCAGCGAACGGCAGTGTTTCATGGCGGCATCCGAAGAATGAACAGAAATCATTGAAGATTATATGCCATAAAAGGCATCCCCCTCTCCATTTTCGATGGGGGTTCGAAAATGGAGAGGGGGACCGAGGGGGTGAGGCGATTTTCGAGCTTACTCGCTCCAGTGCATCTCGATCCTTCGGAACACTTCCATGAAGCCCGCCGCTTCCAGCGACTCCACATGCGGATCGTCCACCGGCACATTTTCGATGAAGCTGTCGATCTGCGGGAACTGGTGGTAGAGATGCGCCAGCAGCGCTTCACCCACCATGCGCGGATCGCCCGCCTCGGTTCGCAGCACAAAGTGCGAGATCAGGAACTTCTGGCGGCGGAAGATCATCCAGCCGCGGCCCGCGTCGCCGAGCATCACTGAGAGGCCCTGAATATCACCGGCATTGATGTACGTCTCCAGCTCATTGGTCCATGCCGGGTGAATAGGATGGCAGCACAACAGATCAAGCGCCTCTTCGCGCTCCATCCAGTTAGCGCGTCCGGCAGGCTCCACCTTGCTCGCGCCCGGCGGGCGGCGCAGCACCAGCAGCTCGCGCGTCTCGCGGAAACCGACTTTGCGGAACAGGCTGTGGGCAGGCACATTGCCTTTGATCACTTCTAAAATGGAGAGCGGGCGGCCCAGTTCGCGCGTTCCTTGCAGCAGCGCGTTCACCAGCGCCTCGCCGGTGCCGTGGCGGCGCCGGTTGGGCAGCACGCCCAGGCGCGTCACCCACGTGCGCCCCAGGCGCACGCCCAGCATTGCCAGGCCCAGCATGCCCTCGTCATCCAGCGCTACCCACGAGCGATCCATGTCCACGTCGTAGGTCTTGATATACGATGCCAGGCGAGCCGGGTTCATGGGCATCGGAACCATGTAATCAACACGAGTCTGGTTGTAGGCGTTCGTCAATTCTTCCACCGTGAACTGGCTGGCAGGCACCAGGCGCACGGATTCATCCGCCATAGGGGTTGGGTTGGTGTTGGTCATCGTCATGGGCTGGCGATCTCAGCGGGTCGGGAAGTAGGAATTGACCATGCTGATGAACTGGCGCACGTCGAATGGTTTGCTGACGTAGCCATTGCAGCCATAGGCGGTGACCATCATACGCGCTGTCTCTTCGGGCCAGGCCGTCAACGCGACGATGGGGGTAGATGCGAGAGAAGGCACCTGGCGCAAGTAACCCACCAGCGTCTGCCCGTCGATATCCGGCAGGCCCAGATCGAGCAGGATGAGCTGGGGAGGATTCTCTTCCGCCATCGACAGGCCTTCTTCCGCCGTCTGCGCCCAGCGCACGTTGTACCCCTGCGAGCTCAACACCCGCTGCACCAGCGAAGCGTTATCGGCAATGTCTTCAATATACAGCACATCCAGCATATCTTTTTCCACCCAAAATGAGAGAGTCTGCCCGGAGATCCAGGCAGACTCATTATAACTTGCAGTACGCATTACCAACCAATTTTGTTGGCTTGTTGTAAGGGATGAATGCCTCACCCTGCCCTTTCCATTTGTGGAAAACCCACCACAAATGGAAAGGGGTGCCTTGTTCCGACAATGGAAGGGCTAGCAAGGTATCCGTCTCCATTTTTCCGTACTGCCTTGAAAGCAACTGAGCGCCCAAAGGCACCCTCTCTATTTCGCTTGCGAAATGGAGAGGGCAGGGGTGAGGCATTCTTCCAGATCCCCTAAAACTTCCCGCGCATCATCTCCAGGTGCTCGGCATAATGATCGTAGGTGTTCCACTCCACCAGATAGTAGGCTTCCTGTTCCATCCAGGGGAAGCGCGCCGGATCGAACCAGTCTGCTTCAGGGGCTGTTTCGACCAGCAGCAGCAGGTCGCGGTAAGCCGACTGCTCGAAGGCGCGTACTTCATCCAATGGCGTATCTTTGTACTGCCGGTAGGCGCGGGCGTTGTACTCGTCCAGGTTGTCGTCGTTGACACGCTCGTTGGGCGCCTGCCCGGCGGAGAGGGTGCGGAACGTGTTCGCGGCGTGCTGCTCCCAGAAACCAATGTGCGCCAGCATATCTTTCACGCTCCAGCCGCCGGGCAGCACCGGCATGAGCATTTGGGCCTCAGAGAGCCCGGCCAGCGCAGAATCAAACGCTGACCTTCCCCTGCGAATGGTATCCAGCAGTTCTTCACGGTTCATAGGGCATCTCACACATTGCGAACGTCTGGGAAGCGGGTTGTGGCGAATGAGAATTGAATTTGGTGGAAGCGCCATTCACCGTCCTGGCGCAGGAGCACCGCGGTGAAGCGAATCGGCCAAAGGTAGTTTCTACCGCGCTCGGCCTCGAAAAGCGTGTTGGTCGCTCCGCGCAGAATCTCGATCATCCGCTGGCGCGGGTCGCCTGCTTCGTCGCTGGCCACCGACTGGATATAGTCCAGATAGTCGCGGTAGGTTTCCTCCTGTTCCATTTCCATCTTCACTGTGCCCGTGGTGGCAAGCCATGCTACGTCGCCGTAGAAATGGATCCGCGCATCGGCAACGTCCAGCGCCAGATCGCCCCATGCCTCCCAGTCATTCTGAACCAGGCTGCATGCAGCGTCGACCCCCAGGCACCACTCATCGTCGCCGGGCTCCACGGCGCCTGTGCCAATCACTTCAAGTTCATCATCCTGTACGAACAGGCGGCGGAAATCGTCGAGCAGCGTGGTATCGCGCCGGTCATAGCCATCCTGAAATTTCTTGAGCACGTCACGTACAGCTTGAATCTCGTCTGTGTTCATGGGTTCTCTCCATGCAAAAAAGGATCGATGTTTACGTTATAGGCCACGCCGTCAATCACCCAGTACGAGGTCGGCGATCCGCCCTCACCCCAGGCCACCGAGGTATGGTACGGCAGCAGCAGGCCGTGAAAATTTTTCCACTCCAACAGGTTGAGCTGCCATGGCTCGGTAGTACCAAGCTCTTCTTCCATGCGCAGGCCAGAAAGGCTTTGCATGCGCCCGGTCGCCGGATCGAACTGCGCCAGCAGGCTGCCGGCTCCCGTGCCGGTGTTGAAGTTCAGGCGCGCCTCCGTCTCGCTGACCGCTTCCCACTGCGCGAGCGGGCCATGCACCAAAACCGAGGGCAGCCACAGCATCTCGGCCCACATGGCCACCTGCTCGTTGAAGTCTCGGTGCGGGCCTTCTTCCCGGTTGCCACCCAGCTCGAAGAATCCCTTGCCATTGCGGTAATACTCCACGCCGCGCATCACCGGGCGCGTGAACCAGGTGACCTCTACACGGCGCAAAAACGCCTCGCCGGGCAGGTACCACGTCCGGAAGCGCAGCGGCATCCAGATCCCGCGGATGCAGGCACGCCCGCGCCCCCACACCACTGCGCTTGTTATCTGCTGCGGGTGTTCACCGAGCGTATCACGAAAGTGGCGGAGGACCGGCTCCGGCAGATCTGGCCGGAATGCGGCCGGGTCGCCGGGGTGCGTGGGCACCGGGTGCGGGCGGTAGGGGCGCGGTCGCAGCGCAAATCCGAGCGTAACCAGCCCCACAAGCGCCAGGGGAACCACAAGAACAACCAAAAAAATGGTTAACCAGTTCATCGATATTGATTATATACCGGATAGAAAAAGCTTTTCGAACTTTGTTGGATCGTTTTGTG
>JAEYTI010000293.1 GCA_023434145.1 Chloroflexota bacterium
TGGTTTTACCGGGGTTGGAACCCCCCCCTTAAACACCAAAACTCCTTGAAATTACATAGGAGCCATTATTTTTCGGTTACGATGCCGTCGCGACGGCATCGTAACCGAAAAATAATGCTGGCAATACAAGTACATTTGTTCTATAATAGCGGGTATGGCGATGAAATCGACCCAGCCCCGCAGAGCACCCGCGCGCAGAAGCGCTGCGCCCGTGCAAAAAGGCTCCACTCCACCGATTGATCATGGCGAGGCTTTGGTGTTCCAGCTTCAGCTTGCCGGGCTGCCGCTGCCAGAGCGTGAATTTCTCTTCCACAAGCGGCGCAAATGGCGCTTCGACTTCGCCTGGCCCGATCTGCTGATCGCGGTGGAGGTGGAGGGCGGAGTTTTCTCAGGCGGTCGGCACGTGCGCGGGCAAGGCTACGAGAGCGACTGCGAGAAATACAACGAAGCGCAGCTCCTCGGGTGGATGGTGCTGCGCTTTACCCCTGGCATGATCAAACGCGGCAAAGCCGATCAGGTAATCGAAAAGGCCATCCGCAAAGCAATAGATGGGGAGATTTAGTGTGTTTTTTTGTGGGTGCTGCGCACCCACAAAAAAACACAATTAGAACGAGGAGTTGAGGACGAGGACGTTGGCCCAGATCTCGCGGTTGCGCTCGATAAAGTGGCGGTGCGCCGGGTGAGGGAGATACTCATCGATGTCTTCCATGCTGGCATAGGTAACGTAGTGCATGGTATCAAAGTCGGGCGGGCGGTTGTTGTCACCCGGTTTGGTGCGCCCGCCGCGGTACTCGATGATCTGCGGAATAGCGGGCTGCATGGCGGCGAAATCCTCCATGTGCTGCTCAATGGCTTCTTCCGACGTGCCTTCTTTGAACTTAAAGCATACGATACGCTGAACGGGCATATCCCCTCCTCCGTGATGCGATTATCTTGACATTGGTTGAGATTCGTATCTATCCGAAAAATATTGCTTGTGTTTGTTGATTGGGTGGCGCGGCCACCCAATCAACAAACACAAAAAATTATTTTCTGGACGGTTATTATTGTATCGCTTCCTGGAAAAAGCGAAAACGGCCAGGACTTCTCCTGACCGTTTTCTATAGGGTGGGTGATGGGTTTCGAACCCACAACATCCACATCCACAGTGTGGCGCTCTGCCATTGAGCTACACCCACCATACTACCGCCGGCATTCCTGCCGGGCGATATTTTATCACACCCCGGGTGCTTCCGCAAGCCTTTGGCGTAAAACCACGCCGAGCTGTGCACGGTCGAGCGTATCTTGCGAGCGCGTGCTGAGATCCTTCAAGGTCACCTGCCCGGCGGCGCGCTCGTCCGGACCGGCAATGACTACGTAGCGCACGCCCACCCGGTCGGCGTATTTGAGCTGCTTTTGCAGCTTGGCCGCCTCGGGGTAGACGATCACCTTAAGCCCCTGCCCGCGCAGCTCGGAGGCCAGCGCAAAGGAATCCGGCAGGCCTTCCGCGTCGAAGACGGTCACCAGCGTTTCGGCGGGCACGCTTTGCAGATCGGGTACCAGCCCAAACTCGCGCAGCAGGATAGAGATCATCACGTCGCCCATGGCAAAACCCACGCCGCCGACCGGATCGCCGCCCACCGCGCCGACCAGGTTGTCGTAGCGGCCTCCGCCAAAGATGGCCCGACCGCCCTTGCGCGCCTGCGCCTCAAATACGGTGCCGGTGTAATAATCCAGCCCTCGAATCACTTCGGGATCGAACTCTACGAACTCGCCCAGGCCCATCCGCTCGAGGATGTCGAACACACGGCACAAGTCATCGGACTTGCGCCACAATTCTTCGTCGCTGCTCAGGCGCAGGATTCCATCCACCTGCGCTTCGGTCAAGCCGCTCTCGATGGCGTACGCCCGCCACTCCGCAGGGGCGAGCTTATCGCGCCGGTCGATCACGCGGAAGACATTTTTGCGACCATCTTCGCCAAGGCCCAGTGCTTCTAGCTCCGCGTTCATCAGGCGGCGGCTGTTGACGGCTATCCGCACCTGGTCGGGGCGCAGGCCCACTTCTTTAAAGAAACTCACCGCGATAGCGATCAGCTCCGCGTCGGCTTCCGGCGAATTGGCGCCAATCAGGTCGATATTCCACTGGAAAAATTCGCGCGTGCGGCCCTTCTGCGGCTGCTCATAGCGCCAGAAGGGGCCAAACGACCACCAGCGCATGGGGTAGACGAGCTGGCCCTGGCGCTGCGCCACCATGCGCGCCAGCGATGGGGTCAGCTCTGGGCGCAACGTAATTTCCTCACCATCGCGTGCCTGAAAGGTGAAGGACTGTTTCTTCACCAATTCCTCGCCAGATTTGGCCGCGTACAGATCCAGTTTTTCCAGATATGGCGCTTCGTATTCCTGGTAGCCAAACGCTTCCGATACCTTGCGCAGCTTATTTAGCAGCCAGGACCGCACGGCCATGTCTTCGGGGTAAAAATCGCGGGTGCCTTTCACGGCGGGGATCAGGTTCTTCATGAATAATTCCTCAAAAGTTCCGTTATTGTGCTCCTATTTTAACACCGTTTTCCTCTCGCCAGAGATCGCTTGCTCATTCGGCTGTTTTTCAGTTTGCTGGCGGGATGGGATAGGGAACATCGTTCCCTATCCCATCCCGCCAGCAAACTGTAAGTACACAAGAAACTGAAACACAACCGCTCATTCTCGCTTTCATTTGTGAAATTTGTTACATTCATCGCTCGAATAAGGTAGTTTAACGAGGCATTTCCATGTAAAATGAACGTGGAATATCAGCACTCTTTTTGAACGTTATACTTATTGGGATAAGGCATATGATTCTTCGTGAATTAATCAAAGTTATCGACGGAACGCTGCTTACCAAATCGGCTGATCTGAACCGCGAAATTAAAGGTGGGTTCGGCGCCGATCTGATGAGCGACGTTCTGGCTTCGATTCAGCCGGAAGCGGTGCTGCTGACGGGTTTGTGCAATCCTCAGGTAGTGCGCACGGCACAGATGGCCGATATTGCCGCGATTGTTCTGGTGCGTGGAAAGCGCCCCCCAGAAGAAACGCTCCGCCTCGCCATCGAAGAAAGTGTTCCCATGATCTCAACGCCCTACGGAATGTTCGAAGTTTGCGGGCGGCTGCATGACGCCGGCCTCGCCAGCCTGGAAGTTCCGATGGAAAACGGCTGCGAGTGTGAATAATCACTATGCTGATTGTTTTATAAAGGGGTGATGTAATCACCCCTTTATAAAACAATCAGCCCGGAATAGGAGCCACATGGTTCCCGACGAGAGCACACAGGGACGAGTCATCACCGACAAGGACGTGCAAAGCATCACCCGCGTAGAAGAGCTCGCTTACGAGCTGCGGGTGCAAGAGGTCATGTCCGCAAACCTGAAGACGCTTTCGCCGGAATTGCCCATGTCTGAGGCGCTCGACCTGTTCCGCACGGCGCGCATCTCGGGCGCGCCGGTGGTCGAAGGTGATATTGCGGTCGGGGTAATCAGCCTGGAAGATTTAATCCGTTGGCTGACTACCTCGGGTGACGCGGAATCCTGCGTAGAAGATTACATGTCGCGCAGCCTGGTCACCGTGCACGGCAGAGATCCAGTTGTAGAGGCGCTTAAGTTATTCGTCCACACAAGGCATGGCCGCCTGCCGGTGTTAGACAATACCGGCAAGCTCATCGGCATTATCACCAAAGGTGATGTCACTTTTGGCTTGCTCCAGGCCCTGGAGCGCGACTACCAGGCCGAAGAGCTGCGCACCTACCGCGCCAGCCACCTGTTTGAGGACATCAACTCAGACCGCACCAGCCTGATCTTGCGTTACGCAATCAAGCAGGGCGATTTTACCCATGGCGGCGCGGCTTCCAGCAACATCAAGCGCGCGCTGCTGCGCATGGGCGCCGGCCCGCAGATCGCCCGGCGGCTTGGCATTGCTGCCTACGAAGCCGAGATGAACCTGATCATCCACACCAACAATGGTGGCATCATCCGCGTAGAGATCGAGCCGCACCAGATCACCCTGGAAGCCTACGATGACGGCCCGGGGATCAAGGATCTGGAGCTTGCCATGCGCCCGGGTTATTCTACCGCTACCGAAGCAGTGCGCGAGCTGGGGTTTGGCGCGGGTATGGGCCTGGTCAACATTCACCGCTGCGTAGACAGCATGAAACTAGAATCAACATACGGAAAAGGCACTCGCCTGGGTATGAAAGTGTATTTGCAGCGCCCCGATGCACCGCCCGCCGATAAGGAGAATGGTAAAGATGACTGCCGCTAACCCAACCCTCAAAGACATCATCGAGAAACTGAACCTGACTGTGCTAACGGAGCCAAAAGATTTCTCCAGCGTTCGTCCTTCCAGCGGATACACATCGGATATGTTGAGCTGTGTGATGGCCGGGGCGCAGCACGATGGCGTTTGGGTCACCTTGCAAGCGCACAACAACATTGTGGCAGTAGCTGCCATGCTTGGCCTGGCGGCAGTGATCATCACGGAAGATGCTCAACCCGAACCGGCGACCATCCAGAAGGCCGACCAGGAAGAAGTGGTACTGCTCTCCACCCGCAAACCCTCGTTTGACGTCGCCGGCAGGCTGTGGGAGATGGGTCTCCGGGCGGAATAAGCTATGCAGAACTGGCGGGCCGATCTGCACGTCCATACGGTCCTCTCCCCCTGCGCCGGTATCGAGATGATCCCGCCGCTGATCGTACAGGAAGCCGTCGACCAGGGCATCCGCCTGATCGCCATAACCGACCACAACGCCACAGCCAACATCAACGCGGTTCAGAAGGCCGCCGAAGGCATCGGGCTGGTGGTGCTGCCGGGCATGGAACTGCAAACGCGCGAGGAAGTGCACGTACTGTGCCTGTTCGACACGCTGGAGCAGGCACAGGCCTTGCAGCAATGGGTGGACGACCACCTGCCCCAGATCGAGAACAACGCCGACTTCTTCGGAGAGCAGTTTGTGGTCGACGAAACTGGCGACTTCATCCGACGCGAAGAGCGGCTGCTGCTTACTTCCATCAGCGCGGACCTCAACGATGCGTGGCGTGTAGTGAATGACCTGGGCGGGCTGTTCATTCCCGCGCACATCAACCGCACTGCCTTTGGCCTCATCCCAGTGCTGGGGCTGCTACCCACCGACTTCCCCATCGAAGCGCTGGAGATCTCGCGCCATATGACGCCCGAAGAAGCAATGAAAAAATACCCGCAGGTACGCACCTGCCCGCTGATACAGAACGGCGACGTGCACTATCTGGATGGGTTCTTGGGATCAACCGAATGGCAGATCGAGGAGCCAACGGTTGCCGAGCTGCGCAAGGCCATCCATAATGCAGATGGGCGCGGGATTAGAATTGTGGGGTAGATCCTTCCAGACTCCACTGGTAGGAAATGCGCTGGCAGTCGACCAAATGGTGCAAAGTTTTGCTGTTAAAAAATCAACCTTTTTGTGGTTGCATCTAAGTTGACAACCCTCATTGGGAATGGTGACATTTGGTATTTGACCATTTTGCGGGGTGGCGGGTAAACTCATGATGATTAAGGCTTAGTGTCAATTTTCACAAAGTCAATCAACAAAGGGGTCTCTGCTTCATCAAAGACGCCCTATTTGTATGAAGGTAATTGAAAAATGTGCTTGGTTCTCATTGCTGGGTTGACTTCATTAACCACTACAACGAGAACTGGACATAAAAATCTTATCGATTGGAGCCTGAAAATGCTCAATATGCTCGAAAGCGTGCCGGCAACCGACCCGGTTGCAGTCCCTGAAAAACGCGCAGTGATTGACCAGATCCTTGAGAACAACCGGAATCTCCCCGGCGGCCTGATGGTGATCCTTAACGAGGTGCAAAACCAGGTCGGGTTTATCTCGGAGCCGATGCAAGAATACATTGCCTCCAAAATGCGGGTGCCGGTCAGTTCGGTGCACGGGGTCGTTTCCTTCTATTCCTTCTTCACCACCACGCCGCGCGGCAAGCATACCGTCAAGTTCTGCATGGGCACGGCTTGCTATGTGGGCGGCATCGAACAGCTCATCGACAAAGCCAAACAGGTGCTCGGTATTGGCCCCGGCGAGACGACCAAAGACGGCCAGATAACACTGGAACTGTGCCGCTGCGTTGGCGCGTGCAGCCAGGCTCCTGTAGTCGTTGTAAACGAAGATAGCCACGGGCGTGTTCGCCCCAACAAGCTGCCCCAGATCCTGCGCTCGGTGCAGGAAGACAAGGAGTAGCATTGAGAGAATTGGCCCTCCATCTGCTGGATATTGCCGAAAACAGCATTTCGGCAAAAGCAAGCACCATCCAGATCACAGTGGAGGAAGATCACGCAGCAGACAGGCTGCGGATGACGGTGCAAGACAACGGCGTGGGGATGGACGCTGACACGGTAGCCCGGGTGGTAGACCCATTCGTAACCAGCCGGACAACACGCAAAGTCGGCTTAGGCATCCCGCTCCTGAAAGCAGCCGCAGAGGCTTGTAACGGAGGGCTGGACATTCAATCGGAAGTCGGAAAAGGCACGTGCGTTACCGTCCACTTCCAGCACAGCCACATCGACCGCATGCCGCTCGGAAGCTTGAAGGAAACCATCCTGACCCTGGTGGTCGGCTCGCCAGAAGTACATTGGATAATTCAATACACGGTGGATGGCCAGACATTCTTGTTTGACGATCAACCGATCAAAGAAGCCCTGGAAGGCATCCCCCTTTCTGATCCCGCGGTGCTCGGCTATCTGCGCGAGATGCTGGACGAAGGGATCAGCAGCCTGAATGGGAACGCATAAACGCAACCAACCCAACCAACACCAGTCGTAGGAGAGATCAAAATGGTGGATAAAGTTAAATCGCTCGATGACCTGCGGAAACTGCGCGAAGAAGCGCTGGAAAAGCGCCGTGTAAAAAGCGCCTCTGGGCAGGTACAGATTATCGTCGGCATGGGCACAGTCGGCATCGCCGCAGGCGCCCGCGAAACGCTCAAAGCCATTTTGGATGTCATTGAACAAGAAACCCTGAGCGATGTGATTGTACGCCAGACGGGCAACATCGGCCTCGATTCAATGGAGCCGATTGTGCAGGTGGTGGTTGGCGAAAATCCGAAAGTGACATACGGCAAGGTAACCCCCGAAACCGCGCGCCGCATCATGAAAGAGCACGTCATGGGCGGGCAGATCGTCAAAGATTTCGCTGTCGAATCCTAAACCCCAACCAGTTTGTGTTGGATGGTGTGGCTATAAGCCACACCATCCAACACAAACTGAGTTAAAGAAACCCCACGCTCAGAAGGTGGAAAAATGGCTTTTTACCGCTCTCATGTATTGGTATCTGTAGACCCTGTTTGCATAAATAGAGGTGCGCACGAGGTAGTTGATGCGCTGCACGATGAGCTTGTGGCGCAGGGACTGATCGAAGAAGTGCAGGTGCTGGAAACTTCCCGCATCGGCGACCCCGCGACCCACGGGCCGGATGTGATGGTCTACCCGGAAGGCATTCACTATGCCAACCTTTCCGCGGATGATATTCCCTACCTGGTCACAGAGCACTTCCTCAAGGGCCGCACGGTGGAGAAGTTCCGCGCGCAGGAACGCCTGGTTGTTGATGAAGAACTCAGCGCCCCTGGCGCCAAAGAGATCCGCGTCGTTCTACGCAACTGCGGTCAGATCGACCCGCTGAACATCGAAGAATATATCGCCGAAGATGGTTATATGGCACTGGCAAAAGTGCTGGACCAGGCCGATCCGGTAGCCACGATTGAAGACCTCAAACGCTCTGGCCTGCGTGGCCGCGGCGGCGCAGGCTTCTCCGTCGGCAAGAAGTTCGAGCTTGCCCGCAACGCCCCCGGCGATGTGAAGTACCTGACCTGCAACGCTGATGAAGGCGACCCGGGCGCATTCATGAACCGCCGCGTGCTCGAAGGCGACCCGCACTCTGTTTTGGAGGGCATGATCATCGCCGGGTACGCTATCGGCGCGCAGCGCGGGTACATCTACTGCCGCGCGGAATACCCGGTGGCCGTCAAGCACCTGAACATCGCCATCCAGCAGGCCCGCGAGTTTGGCTTACTAGGCGAGAACATCCTCGGCACTGGCTTCAACTTCGACCTGGAAGTCCGCCAGGGCGCAGGCGCATTTGTGTGCGGTGAAGAAACCGCCCTGATCGCCTCCATCGAAGGCAAGCGTGGCGAGCCGCGCCCCCGCCCGCCCTTCCCGGCCCAGAAAGGCCTGTGGGGCATGCCGACCAACAACAACAACGTCGAATCCTACGCCAATATCCCGCAGATCCTGCTGCGCGGGCC
>JAEYTI010000275.1 GCA_023434145.1 Chloroflexota bacterium
CCTCCGCTTGTTCGCCAGAAAAATACTCCGTGCTTTTCTGGCTTCACTGCGCTACGCCGAACCCCACGCTCACTTCGTTCGCTCTACGAGCGTTCGGATTCAGAATCGCATAGCCACGCAAAAACCGAACGTAAAAGTCCGGTTCTAGCGTGGCTGGGGATGAGGGATTCGAACCCCCGATCCTGGGACCAGAACCCAGTGCCTTACCGCTTGGCCAAACACCACAAAAACCCGCCGACTGAGTAATTACCAAAAATCAAATGCTTGTTAAAGTATAGCATAATCCCAGATGGCAAGGAATTAATTTTAGGTCATTTTTGCCTGCCACCGCGACTATAATGAAACCCTATGACACAACAATTCCCTCCCTCCGAGTTTGACGATTGGGCGAATAGCTACGACGAGAGCGTCCGTACCGACACGGCTTTTCCATTTGACGGGTACGACCGGGTACTAGAAACAGTTGTGAATGAAGCGGCAGTTTCCCCCGGTGATCTGGTGCTAGACCTGGGTGCTGGGACAGGCAACCTCTCCGCGCTTTTTGTGGAGCGAGGCTGCCAGATATGGGGCGTGGACTTCTCCGAGAAGATGCTGCAACATGCCCGCCATAAGCTGCCCCAGGCGTCCTTCGCCCAGGCGGATATCCGTGAGCCTCTCCCGGCTGATTTTCCCCAACACTACCACGCCATCGTCTCGGGCTACACATTTCATCATTTCCCGCTGGACGAAAAGGTGCGGCTTGTGCGCCGGCTCTTGACGGATCATCTGCTGTCCGGCGGGCGGCTGGTGATCGGTGATCTGATGTTCCGCGACGCCGCGGACGAAGACGATCTGCGCCGGGCGATGGGCGAGGAGTGGGAACAAGAATTCTTCTGGCTCGCAGATGATGCAATCGCCGCGCTAGCAGAAGCGGGTATCGCTTCCCGCTTTGTCAAGATCTCTTCCTGCGCGGGGGTTCTGACCGTTCCCGCCTGACCGTGCCCTAGCGGAACAGCAGCGACATCATCATCGAGAACAGGAACATCAGCAGGATCAATCCAAAGAACCCGCCCAACACAAATCCGGCGATCGCCCACGGGCTGCTAGGGCCAGCCTGCCGCAGCGCCTCGCCTTCCGCCAACTGCCGCACGGCCTGCGCCGCCTCACGGGAAAGCTCACCTGGCGATTTTTCTGTTTGCCCCAACCACGACCACCGCTCATCGGGCACGGGGATCAGAAGCCGCCGCCCGCGATATTCCTCCAGCCACAGGCGCAAGGCATCGGGCGGACGCATGGCGGTAGCGACCGGGATCAGTACGGCCTTTGCGCCCAGCATCGACTCATCCGGCGCGCCACGCTCTACCGGGTAAACGGCAACCGGCAGCCGTGGGGTAGTTCGCCCAAGCGCGGCAACCACATTTTCCCCAAACGTGCGCGAATACTCGTGCTCTTCCTCTACCAGAACCAGGGTAGGGAAGTCGGAATGCAAATTGCCAAAGGATTGCTGCGCCATCTTGCCATCCTGGCGCAGAACGCGCCAGTGATATACCAGCAGAACCACATCGATCACCAGCCAGAAGAACAGGCGCGCGAGCCGCTCCGCCAGATCATCGACCGATGACCCTGAGAGCGCAGAATCAATCAGGGCAAACAGGAACTGACCGGCAAAGGCCATCGCACCGATTACAAAGGCAAACAGCACCAGGTACAGGTAGCTCTTGCGCACCACCGAACGTCGAGCGTGGTCACCGGGTTCATCGGTCCGGTTGGCCTCTGCCTGCATTTCGCGCCATGTGATTAGCCAGAGGGGCAGGCCCACCAGGAGCGCCGCAAGCGACCCGGCCAACGGGCTGCCAAACAAAGCAGGCGTTCCCGACCGGCGAAAGCCCAGCGTCACCAGATAATCGACCAGGTTGAACAGCCCAGCGACTGTAACGGCCAAACCAATCAGCGAGAGGATGTAGTAGTACAGCCGCCGCAGCGCTGCCTGCCGCGGCTGATCGGCAATCGCGGCAACTTCCCGGTTTAGGATTCGCCCGTAATACGCCCACATTGCTGCCAGCGGGATCAATGCTCCAATCTCAGCACTGTTGCCCTGGATAAATGCGACAAATGTTTGCTGCTCGCCAAGTATCCAGCGGAAGAGCTGGTTGAGCACCGCCCCGGCAAAGGTCACAACGCCGATGACGCCAGCCAATGAAATAAGATAAAGCACCACCAGCCGCAGCAGCGAGCGCCGCTCCTCAGGGTCACCCAAGGAGTCCTGTACAATCTGCCAGAAGAAGTACCAAAGCGGTACGCCTACCGCCAGCAGGGCAATCATGCCGGCCAACGTAGGAGCTGTGCTGATCGCTCCGGGCGTGTAGAGCAAATAGCGCAGCAGATTGTACACGCCAGAGACCACCAGAGTCAGGCCAATCAATACCCAAACGTAACGGTAAAGCCTGCGTGTCTCATGCAGGGCCTCATCCGGTGCATCGGAGCGCCAGTCAGCTACCGTTATGTTCCAGAAGTAGGCAAACGCCACTGCATTGATCGCGATGGCGATCAGGTGATCTGCGATGACCTGATCAGCGCCAAACCAAGCAGCGGTTTGCGGTTGGCCCATCAGTGCAATGACGGCTTTATTGATCAGCGCTGTGGTTGAAAGCAGAATTGGGCCAAAAGCTGCGCCCAGTGTGGCATAAAGGAATACGGTCCGCACGCGGCTGCCGCGCTCTTCGGGTTCTCGCATGGCGTCGCGCTGTGCGGTGCGCCAATGCAGGTAAAAGATTGGCAGCCCAACCAGCACCAACGAGAGCCCAGTTGCCAGCAAACTGCTGCCCACCATGCCAGAAGAGATGATCGTGCGCAGCAGGCCAATGACACCCCACACGATTACTTGAAAGCTAATAAAGGAAAGGCCGTAAAAGTACAACCGCCGCACGGTGTTCATTCAATTCTCCTGGCTTTGGTATGGTTTCGATTTCCCCACTTTGATGATTCGTACTCCGTCATCATCTCTCACAGAATATTTCTGACGGAATGCGAAACACGATCGGCAGTATCATTTTACACGAGCAGCGGATCATCCCGTGTAGAAAGCGCGGCGCTATATTTGCACTCAGAATAAGCGTGCAACCCGCTATTTATTGGGCGGGGAAGGAAAATCCCAACCGTAATCCCAATATGGGTAAGGCGCAGCGGTGATCTTCCAGGCGCCATTCTCCTGCTGCAAGCTCACACTCTCTATCTGACGGTACACACCATCGAAGATACCACCGCTTCCGCGGATTATGGTGATCCTAACGGTCGCCTTGCCGTCAGGAAGGTCGATCGTCTCACCAATTTCGATGGCCGACTGTGCAATCTGATCGCCACCGTATGAGGAGAAGTGCTCGACGAACCGGTCGAGTGGCACGAGCGCAACCTGGGGAGAAAGATAGGCGTGAGCGCGCTCATAGTCCCGGCGATGGAGGGCCAAAACGTAGTTCTGCACTACGCCGGCGGGCGTGCTTTCATCCACGTAATCCACGCCGCGATCACGAACAAAGAAAAGGATCAGCGCCAGCAGAACCAGTACGCCGATCCCAACAAGAATGCCAGTAAGAAAGCGGTCTCGCTGCATGAAACTCCTGGTGGTTAATTGCTCTTCCGCTTGGCCCGCCGCTTACGAACGCGGTCGAGGCGGGATATGGATTGTTCAGGTGGGGTAGGGAGCAGCCGGTGGACCAGCGCCCATAGCCGCCGCAGATCGCCAGTGATGGAGAAATCCGGGTTCCATTCACCGGGGTGCTTCGCAATCACCAGAAATGGGCCCAGGAACGGCATTAGTACCGCGGCGGCAGCCCAACAAGCCAGCATTGTACGGCTCATGCGCCGCTGCCACAGGTACACCAGTGCCAGAAGCGCCAGCGCTACTGCATCCACAACCAGGAATGTCCGCACTACATCCGCCGTAATCATGGAGAACCGGCTCCTTCACAGAACAATTGTTTGATTTTCATTGTAGGATTATTCCAGGAGAAATGCAAGAATTTGGAATGCACAAGGTGTATTTCAGTTTTGGGATGCCTTGGACAGGCATCCCAAAACTGAAACATCCGGTTCCCACTCCCCGGTTTAGAAAGTGCTCGCATCGATGTTATAATCAATCTACACGGTGAAAATGATGTTTCGAAAAATATGGATCCCAACCCTGCTGCTTCTCGTAGGAGCGGCTGCCATTCTGGTGCGTCCGGTCAGTGCTGGCCCGCAACCCCAGGTTGGCTATCAAACGCCCACTGCGCAGCCCGATGGGCGCGTGATCTACATCGTCCAGCCAGGCGACACCTGCCTGCGCATCCAGCTTCTCACCAACAACGGCACCACCATCGAAGAACTGCGCACGCTGAACAAGCTGGATCAGAACTGCACCCTTGCAGAGGGCCGCGAGCTCCTACTGGATATTGTGACGCCAGAGCCTTCTCCGACACCCAACCCGCTGATGACGGCTACGCCGCCGCTGCCCACTCCGACCCCGTTCAAGGGCAGTGGAAACATCTGCGTGATGCTCTACAATGATGTCAATGGCAATGCGGTGCGCGAAGGAACCGAGCTTCCGATGGAAGGCGGCGCGGTTAGCATCACCGACCGGCTGGGTACCATCTCCGAAACGGGCACAACCCTTCCAACCATCGAGATGCTGTGTAAAGAAGTGCCAGAAGGCACCTACACCATCAGCATGGCCATCCCCGGCGGCTACAATGCCACTACGTCGATGAATTTGCCCCTTCGCGTTGAGGCTGGCGACTCGGCTATTCTGGAGTTTGGCGCGCAGGTGAGTACCCAGGCACAGGCTCAATCGCCCTCCGCCACAGAGCCCGATGCTGCCCCGCGCGAGCCTTTGATGGCTATCCTTGGCGGTTTGCTTGTGCTGGGAGGCATCGGCCTGGGCGTGTATATCTTCTTCTCGCGGCGTTAGGGCAGAAGCTCTCGGTACACCGCAACCAGGCGTGCGGCAAACGACTTTGCGCGCAGTGTTTCTGCGCGCTTCAAAGCCGCCTGTGAGAGCCCCTCTGCGACCGGCTCTTCGATCGCCAGCGTAATCACTGCCGCGCCGAGCATGCGCGAGTCGTCCGGTGGCGTCAGATACGCCGCAGGCCCTGCGCGCAAGGCATTCCACTCGGTCTCTTCGGCGGCGATGGGTCGGCCGCAAGCCAGCGATTGCAGCAGCGGGTCGCCCCAGGAAGTTGGCCTGCCGACCAGTAGCACGACGGCTGCCTTCTGCATCAACCCGGCGCGTGTGCCGGGTAGCACTTCCTGAACAGCCAGCACCGGGGCAGCGGAACCCGACTGCTCGCGAATGCGTTTCGCCTGTTGGGGAAAACTGCCATCGATTACCAACCCCCAATCCTCACCCAGTCCGGCGGAAATCCACTGCCAGGTGGCAGCAAGCTTCTCCTGCTCGGCTTTATTCAGCGGGCCGGGGCAAAAAATGTACGTTTCCGGCAGCTCGTAGTGCAGGCGAAACAAGGTGGCCGAAAAGAGCGGGTGCACATGCGGGGGCATAGGCACAACGGGGACAGTTCCGCCGGGATCTGGTAAATCCTCCGGCCACAGGAGTGCCCGAGTACGGGAATATCCGCCGCGTCCCAGCGAATCCTGAATATCAGCCATAAGGCCGCTGCCGTTCGTGGTGCGTGCTCCGACTGGGCTAAAGATGCAGGAAACCGGGCAGGCCAGCGGCAAGCTGCCAGTCACCGAGTGCAGCAGGTTTGCACCCGTCTTCCGCACAAGATCGGGCAGCACCTTTTGCTCCCACATCAACCGGCCCCAACTGTTGAAAGGCACGTGGCGGACGATCATCTCAGATGGCTGTGGATCCATATAGCCAGGCACGGCCAGCCGCATCGTGATCCCCGCTTCTATGCCAACTTTAAGCAGTTCCCACAGGTGAATAGAGGCTGGGCTGTTTTGCTCCCACACCATCGGACAGCCGTCCAGCAAGACGCAAATGTCGTCTGCCCGAGGGTTATCCGTATCGCTCTTCCTTCCACACGTCGGCTTCATTGTGATAGCCGGCCTGCTCCCAGAAGCCCGGCTGGTCGTGAGTCATAAATTGAAGCGTGCGCAGCCACTTAGCGCCCTTCCAAAAGTAGGGCACAGTCAAATCGTCGCGTCCTGGGATTGCGCCAATAATGCCGCGCAGCGGGTAGCCGTGCTCGGGGGAGATCGGCTCGCCGTCGTAATGGGTCGCCAGCAAGAAGTTGTCCGAGAGCACAATATCTAAGGGCAGGTTGACGGTAAAACCGTGCTCCGCGATCTGCAGAACGTACCTGGCTTCTGGCTTCACCTTGATGATGCCCTGATTGACCAGCGTATTTACTGACACACCTTCCCATTCGGTGTCGAACTTGCTCCAACGCGTAACGCAGTGGATGTCCATCTTTAGCTTTGTGCGCGGAAGCTGGTTGAATTCATCCCAGTTCAAGCGCAGCGGTTCTTCCACCTCACCGATCACGCGGAAGTCCCACGTGGTGGGGTTAAAGCGCGGCACGCTGCCGTAGTGCAGCACCGGAAAGCGCTGGGTAAGCGACTGCCCCGGTGGGAGCCGCCCCTCGGCGCGCATCTTTTCTTCATCATCTTTGCGTTTGAAAATACTGTTGAACATATCCATAACAGTTTTCTTCTCCTGCCCAAGATAATCGGGGCTCTAGGATTTACTGTGGTTATTTGGGGAGGTGCTGCGCAACATCCCCCTACCAACCGCAGCAAGTCCCGGTCAGTAAGATTATACTGTGAAACCGATATCCGTGAAAAAAGGTAAAATTAAATGTATAATCTTTAATGAAATCCCAGCTTTGAACGTTGCTGCTTGGGTTCAGCAAGTTGGTGTAATTTGTGGCCAAGTAAATGGGCGGTTCGCTCACAAATCATACCAGCCCGGCAGAGCAGTTCCTATCAATTTTGTATTTTTCCTAAAACGGGAACATTCGGGTAAAATAGGGGTTGAGGCACGAGTGAGTGAAGTAATTCTGACACGCGAACAATTGGAAGAAAGGCTGGCGACGCTCCATCGCGCCAGCCTTGAATTGGTTAAAAACATCTCACTCGAAACGCTGTTAGAACGCATTGCCGTTTTAGCGCTGGAACAATCAGAAGCACAGTATGCCGCTGTGGGCGTGTTGGATGAAGAAGGCAAGCTAGAAAACTTCATTCCCATCGGCATGACACCTGAGGCCGTCAACCGCATGGCGCACCCACCAGTAGGGCGGGGGCTCATCGGCGCGCTGATGCACTCGGACGAGCCGATCCGGCTGGAGAACATGGCCGATGATCCGCGCAGCAGCGGTTTCCCAGCGCATCACCCAGAGATGACCTCCTTCTTGGGCGTGCCTATCCGCCAGGGTGACCGGCAGCTTGGGCAGATTTATCTAACCAACAAAATCACTGCCCCCGCTTTCACCCTGGAAGATCAGCAGGTAATCGAGATGCTGGCGAATTATGCCGCCGTGGCAATTACCAACGCCCGCTTCTATCACCAGATTACCGAACGCGACGAGGTGTTGACACGCCGCAACGAGAATCTGGCACTGCTCAACGAGCTGGCTTCTGTGCTGGCAGGCTCCGATAATATCGACCAGGTGCTCAGCCAGGTGCTCTCGCGCGTTATCGATTACCTGCGGCTGGAGGCGGGCGAGGTGTTCTTGCGCCAGGAAGACAGCCGAGTCCTTGAGCTATCGATACATCACGGAGAGAGCATTCAACGGCTGTTTACCCGCACGCAGTTCCTGTTTGGAGAGGGCATGGTTGGGGAAACCGCCGAAACTGGTTTGATGATGACATTGGACCTGGAAGACCTGCGTGTCAACACCTCGCTGATGAACGGGCAGCACCTGCATGATGATGTATTCTACGCTTCTCACCTGCAGCAGATCCTCTGCATGCCGCTGATGGGCCGTAACGGCATCCTCGGTGTGCTGTGTGTGGGCACGTGCACCTGTGATCCGCTGGAAGATTTGGAAATGCAGTTCCTCTCTTCCATCAGCGCCTGGGTGGGCATGGCGATCGAAAACCTGCGCATCAACGTGCAGCAGCGTCGGCTGGCCTTGCTGGAAGAGCGCGAGCGTATCGGTATGGATCTGCACGATGGCATCATTCAAGATATCTATGCGGTGGGACTAACGCTCGAACATGCCCGCCTGCTGCTCGCCGAGAATCCGCAAGCATCGCGGACACGCATCGAACAGGCGATTGAAGACCTGAACAGCACCATTCGCGACATTCGATCCTACATCCTCGACTTGCGCCCGCGTAAGCTGCACGAAGAAAATTTGGCCGACGGTCTCCGCCGCCTGATCGCCGAGTTCCGTGCCAACACGCTGATTGAAGTGAATCTGCAGAGCCCTACCACACCGGTGAATCTCTCTGGGGCGCAGGCCCTGGCTCTGTTCCACATCGGGCAAGAAGCGCTGGCGAATATCGGCAAGCACTCAGGCGCGCGGCGCGTAGACGTATCGCTATGGACGACGAACGAGCGCGTGCTGCTGGAGATCGCCGACGATGGGGCAGGCTTCGACCTGGACGCCACGAAGTTCTCGCTTGGGCATGGACTTTCTAACATGCAGACCCGGGCACGCAACGCCGGCGGCGATCTAGAAATCTCCTCCGAACCGGGCGCGGGCACAACCATCCTGGTTTGGGTGCCGAATAATGCCGGATAACAATCCATCCGTTCAGGCCGAGCGAGCGCGCAGCGTGCAGGCGATGTTTCAACGAGTCGCTCCACGGTACGACTTGATGAATCGCCTGATGACCGGCGGGCAGGATGTAGCATGGCGCAAGCTGGTCATCAAACTCGCTCAGATACCCCCGGGCGGTCGCCTGCTGGATCTGGGGGCAGGCACCGGCGACCTGACGCGCGAAGCGCTGCGCCAGCAGCCAGATTGTGACCCCGTCGCCGCCGACTTTACCCTCAACATGATGCTGGTGGGCAAGCGCCAGCCAGGCCCCGCACTCAAGTGGTCCGCCGCCGATGCGCTAAACCTGCCTTTCTCAGATGAGTCGTTCGATGGGCTGGTTTCCGGCTTTTTGCTGCGCAACGTGGTGGATCTGCCCCGGGCGCTGCGCGAGCAGTACCGCGTGCTAAAACC
Organism: Chloroflexota bacterium; assembly: GCA_023434145.1. GTDB lineage: Bacteria > Chloroflexota > Anaerolineae > Anaerolineales > Anaerolineaceae > DSYU01. The sequence goes on from JAEYTI010000275.1 coordinate 9,093, forward strand.
CGGAAGGCGAATGGTGGCCCTGGATACCACACGCCCCAAGCCCTCACTGCTTAGCCCATTCATCCGATTCCACATGCGCCGGGTGATTCCATTTCTGGGCGGGCTGCTCACCGGGCAGCGCGACGCCTACGTGTACCTTCCCTCCACCAGCGAGGCTTTCCTCTCCGCTGAGGAACTGCAAGAACACATTCGCGAAGCAGGCTTCCGTGAAGTGGGTTTCCATCGGTTGATGTTCGGCACGGTCGCTATTCACTGGGCGGTGAAGTAGCATTTCTCCAGCTTTGTCGTATAATCCACGCGGAAATATTACAGTTTACTGGTGGGGGTGACTGCGTCACCCCCACCAGTAAACTGCAATTCCCTTACCCCAGCGTATTCAGGAGATTTTTGCATGCCCAACCTCGACCCGCATCACGGTATCGGCACACTGGTTACGCACCTCGGCGAGATGCAGAACCCGCTGAACGCGCACGTCACCCCCATCTATCAGACTTCCACGTTCAGCTTCCCCGACGTGCAGACCGGCGCTGCACGGTTCCAGGGTGAGGCGCCTGGCTACATTTACACCCGGCTGGATAACCCCAACTTCGACCAGCTCGCGCTGAAAATCGCAGCACTAGAAGGGTTGGATCTGCTGCGCGCCCAGCCGGAGCGGCCCATCGAAGAAGTAGTGGGCGGGCTGGTATTTGCCTCTGGCATGGCTGCGGTGACGGCTGCCATCCTGGCGCGGGTAAAGGGCGGGCAGACGATCATCGCGCAGGAGAATATCTACTCGGCTACCTACAACTTCCTGCGTGACCTCGCTCCGCAGTATGGCGTCAACGTGATCTTCCTGGAAGACCCTTCGCCAGAGCAGTGGGAAGCAGCCTTCCAGGCACACCCGCAAACCGTGCTTGCCTACGCGGAAACGCCTGCCAACCCCAATATGTCGGTTGTCGATCTTTCCACCGTTGCCGAGATTGCCCACCGCTCCGGCGCGCTGCTGATGGTCGACAACACCTTTGCCACTCCGTTCTGCCAGCGCCCGCTCACCCTCGGCGCGGACGTGGTAATCCATTCGACCTCCAAATACCTCAACGGGCACGGTCTGGTGATCGGTGGCGCGGTGGTCGCGAAGGATCCGGCCTGGGTAAAGGGCCCGCTCTTCCAGATGTTCAAGATCCTCGGCGGCTGCCCCAGCCCCTTCGACGCGTGGATCACGAATATTGGCTTGAAGACATTTGAGGTGCGCATGGAGCGCCATTGTTCCAATGCACTGGCGGTTTGTCGCTGGCTAGAAAGCCACCCAAAGGTGGAGCGCGTATACTACCCGTACCTGGAGAGCCACCCCGATTACACCCTGGCGCGCAAGCAGATGTTCTGCGGCGGCGGCATGTGTGCTTTTGAATTGAAGGGCGGCCTGAAAGCCGGCGCCGCGCTGATGGAGCACGTGCGCGTCTCAACCCTGGCGGTTAGCCTGGGCAACGTCGATTCCCTGATTTCTCACCCGGCCAGCATGTCGCATTCCACCGTCTCGCCCGAGATCCGCAGGGCGATGGGGATCAGCGATGGGCTGGTACGCTATTCGATTGGTATTGAAAATGTCGAAGACTTGATCTCCGACCTGGAACAGGCTTTGTGTTTTGCATAGGTTCGTATTCACTTGGGCTTCTGTAGCCCTTTCCATTATCACAGCGTTTTTTGCATCCGCGCAGCCTGCGCAACCGCGATACAACCAAACTCCCTGCACAGAAGGCAGCCAACCATCTGGCGCTCGGTACCGCGTTTGCCTGCCCGACGGCGTGTGGAACGGCGACCTCGTCCTCTATGCGCACGGCTATGTGCCTGCTGAGAACGGGCTCGTTCTGCCCGGCGAGGGCTCCAGCATGTCTGTGCCGTTGCTGGAGCAGGGCTACGCCTTTGCCACTACCAGCTACCGCGCCAACGGGCTGGCAGTGCTCCCCGCTCAGGATGACCTGCTAGAACTGGTGGAGTTGTTCGTCCAGCAACATGGCGAACCCAAACGCACCTTCCTGATCGGCGCATCCGAAGGCGGCTTGATCACGGCCCTGTCGGTGGAAAATTACCCAGATGTGTACGCGGGTGGGGTGGCGATGTGCGGCCCCATTGGTAGCTTCCGCGACCAAATCAACTATTTTGGCGATTTCCGCGTTGTGTTCGATGCGCTCTTCCCCGGTCGCATTCCACCCGGCGCGGTGGAGATTCCTGCCGAGGTGCGCGCCAACTGGTCGAGCATTTATCGCGCGCAGGTGATACCATCGCTCACCGACCCGGCCAACCGCCAGAAGGTGCTGGATTTGATGACGATCACCGGCGCGCCGTTCAACCCCAACAGCCCAGCCACCATCGAGAACACCACCCGCGGCGTGCTGGGCTACAACATCTTCGCCACCGGCGACGCCGCTGAAAAGCTGGGCGGTCAACCGTTCGACAACAAAGACCGATTGTATTTCGGCTCCTCGGATGACGAGTTGTTAAACGCCACGGTGGAGCGCTTTACCGCCACACCCGATGTAGTCGAGGCAATACAGGTATACGAGACCACCGGCAGGCTGCAAGTTCCACTGGTGACGATCCATACTACCGGCGACGAGATTGTGCCGTTCTGGCACCAGCCGCGCTATGAGGAGAAGGTGGGGCAGACCGGCGCATCCGCGCTGCATAAGGGCATCACCATCGAGCGTTACGGACACTGCAACTTCACCCGTGATGAAATCCTGGGCGCATTCCATCAGATGGTAGAAATGGTCGATCATCCGCAGGCAGTCGTGCCAACGATTGTGCCGACCGCAGTTCTACAGTCGCCAACCCCTATTTTGTCCCCAACTGTGGACAGACCTGTGGACAAAATTGCTCCGGTTCCCCCGCCGCCCGTCCCGCGCAGCATCTTTCAACAACTGTGGGATTGGCTGACTGGTTGGATCTGACACAGCAAACAAAGGCCGATCATTTTGGTCAGCAGCCGCTGCAACCGGCTGGTACAATTAGCCCACCATGAACAAGCAGCGGCTGGTGGTTGGCATATCGGGTGGCTCTGGCGCGATTCTCGGCATCCGTCTCTTGCAGGCGCTCCAGAATTCGCCGGTCGAAACGCACCTCATCCTCACCCCATCTGCCCGGCTAACCATTGAACAGGAGACGGACTGGCAGGTAGAGGATGTGCTGGCACTGGCGACGCGCACATATCATCCCCGCGATATGTCTACCCCGGTCGCCTCCGGTTCATTTGATACGCTTGGTATGGTGGTTATCCCCTGTTCGATCAAGAGCCTGTCGGCCATCGCCAACAGCTACACCGCCGAACTGCTGGCCCGTGCCGCCGACGTGACACTCAAAGAAGGTCGCCCGCTGCTGCTGGTAGTGCGCGAAGCGCCCCTGCACGCCGGGCATACCCGCCTGATGGAGCAAGCCGCTGCCGCGGGGGCGATTCTCTTCCCACCGGTACCGGCTTTCTACACCCGCCCGCGAACAGTGGAAGACGTGGTCGATAACATCGTCGGGCGCGTGCTGCGCCGGTTGGGGATCGAGAACACGCTGTATCAGGAATGGCAGGGACCAGAGCGCCACACGTCAGAGGAAACCGAGGAAGACATTTGGGCCGTCCCAACTATGTCCCTCGCCACAATAGGCAGTGATGGCGAACCGCACGCTGCGGACGTGTACTTCTCTACCCTGGGCGACTCTGACTCAGCCCGCACGCTGTACTTCTTCTCCGACGCCCACAGCCAGCACAGCATGGATCTCGCCGTCAACCCCCGTGCCGCAGTGACCATCCATCCCCAGGGGGGCCATCCGCAGGTGGCTGGCTGGCAAGAGATCCGTGGGGTGCAGATGCGCGGGCAGGTGTGCGTGGTAGAACCGGGCACAGCCTGGGATGCTGCCTGGGCCGGTTATCTGGTAAAATTCCCCTTCGCCAGCGCGCTGAAAGACATTGTTGCGCGGAACACGCTTTACGCCTTCCGCCCGGATTGGGTCCGGCGCATTGATAACCGCCGCGGGTTTGGATATAAAGAAGAATGGACGCGCGAATGACCGGAAACGCTGAAGACACCCTCATCCCAAAAGCCGCCGGGCGCGGAGTCCCTTCGCTGGTCTGGCGCGCCGGGCAGGAGCGCCGCCTGCGCATGATCCGCGCAGCCGCCGGTGAACGCGCAAAAGGCCGCGTGTTCGTCGATGGCTGCGGAGTTGGCATGTACCTGAGCCACCTGGAAGCGGATGCAGAGCAAGCAGTTGGGCTGGACATCGAGCTGGAGCGCACTCAGGACGCACTTCAGATCGCCAATCAGGTAGTATGTGGGGCAGGGGAGAAGCTGCCGTTCCCGGCCAATTCCTTCGATCTGATCCTCAGCCACGAGGTGCTGGAGCACGTGCAGGACGACCAGCAAGCCATCCGCGAGATCGTGCGCACGCTGAAACCGGGCGGCCGGCTGGTGCTGTTTGTGCCCAACCGCGGCTACCCATTCGAAACACACGGCATCTACTGGCGCGGGCGCTACAAATTTGGCAACATCCCGCTGGTCAATTACCTGCCCCGCCGCCTGCGCGATAAACTAGCCCCCCACGTGCGCGTGTACAGCCAGGGCGACCTGGAAAAGCTGTTCGCCGGGCTGCCGGTGAAGCTGGTACAGCGCACAGTCGTATTCGGCGCATATGACAACATCATTGCCCGCCTGGGTGCGCCGGGCCGCTTGCTTCGCGGCGTGCTGCAAGCCCTCGAGTCGACACCGCTAAAAGGGTTGGGACTGTCGCACTTTTGGGTTGTGGAAAAAATTTAAGTTCATTCCTTCGCCGGCGGATTGGGCCTGAGATCGTAAATCCCATCCACCACCGGGTAGCGCTTGCCGCACGATCCGCACACCAGTTCTGGGGGTGTATCAGGCAGGAGTGCCGCGCAGACGGGGCATTTGAAGAAACTTCCTTCCGGTGCAGGCTCAGAAGCCGCCACGGTTGGCCGGGCCTGTGAGCGCACAAATACGCTCGGGCTGAATTGCCACAGGTCGCCGGTGCGCTGCGCGATTGAATCCATGGCCACCAGCATGCCCAGCGGCACAATACGCTTGAGCAGACCAATGCGGAAATGCGATACGGTGAGCTGGCGATCCACTGCGAAGCCGGTTACCTGGAGCCATGTGCGCACGGTAGAGGGGTGGAAATCAAAATTCAGCGCCGCGAACTCCACCGGCTCGGGCGAGAATGGGCTCCACGTCTGGCGGCGCAAGGCATAGCGCAGCACCGACTTGAGGTTGCGCTTGTTGGCATATTCCAGAATGAACGTCGCGCCGTTCTCCAGCGTCTGGCGCACTTCCGCCAATGCCCGCCGGGGATCCACCATGTGGTGCAGCGTGCGGATCATAGTTGCTGTATCGAATAATCCAGCCACAAACGGCAGGTGATAGATATCCGCGGCAACGTAGCGGAGCTTTGCCCCATCCGCGCCGGTATCGCCCAGCCGGGCGCGCGCCTGCTGCAACTGCGTGCGCGAGTAATCCAGCAAGACAATCTCGCCAAAGTTGCGATAGCGGGGGGTATTCCGGCCAGCGCCCGCGCCCAGCTCTAATAACCGTTTTCCGCCCGGAGGGATCAACCGCCGCAGTGCCACCGCTTCCACAGCGTCTTCATAAGCGCGTCCCCCGCGCTCCCAAAAAGAGGTTTGATAATCGGAGCCCTCGTAGTTACAAACGGGTAATTGATCCATTGTTTACTAATCTGATCACTTTTTTAATTTATGTTGTAGAATAAGGCCAATCGGGGATTAAAAATGCGCCGGGCAGGTTTGCCGGCGGCGCCCAGAGTGGCCTCCTTACCGTTGCTTCCTCTCGGACCTGGCGGGGTTCGAAGGATTCTGCCGCGCCGGTCCCGCCCGAACGCGGGGTAAGGATACCCGATAACCGAGGAGATGTCAAGAAATGTTAAAACGCTGGTTCTCGCTTGTTCTGCTAATCATACTCATTACCGGTTGGATGCCTATTTCCCCGGTTCGATCGCAATACCCAATGGAGCCCAAAGTCGTGCTGGTCGATGCGAGCGAACCGGATGCCCTGCGTGAAGTTGAAGCATCCGGCGGCGTGCTGCTCGCTGAATATGAGGCAGCATCACTTTGGCGAGTGCCCGG
>JAEYTI010000285.1 GCA_023434145.1 Chloroflexota bacterium
ATACTGCTACAATTTGGCTGTCCATGCGTTCCTCCGGTTCAGTTTTGGTTTGAGCACCTACACTTTACCAGAAAACGCATGGATCTTTTATCCCGCTACGACAAGGTAGCAACTTGGGTTAATTATAGTAAAAGAAGGAGGGGGGTGCAACACCACAACGGGCGAAAACCTTATCCTTAACGCTGTCATGTTCCACCATCCCTTAGCGTTTAGAGGAATTTAAGCTGGATTAATTATACATTAACCCTCCCCTTTGCATAGTGAAGAACAGCACTTTCTCGCCGTTCAATGATCGAATTGCTCATAATACACCCAACAATTTTGAAAAGTTTACCGGGGGAATCCAGGTCTCTAGGAGAGCCGGGATTCCTGATTACATTCGACAAAACAGGCGAAATGCTGCGTTTTTTGCCCTGTAGTAGGGAGAAGCCTACGCTCTATTGGGGGTGTCGGTTCTGGCAACGAGACGGCTTTCCCGACGGATGATTCGGAAAATCATATCTTGATTTTTAAGACAAAGGACGTATAATTTCGTCCAATAGTATAGAGTACGTCATGCGCTTTTTCCTATCCGGCGGTACCTCAAGGATACGCCGGTAGGTTTTTATCAGGAGAGGAAATAATGGTTCTCAGCGATTTATCCCTATCACAGAACAGCCGCCCAGACGAAATCAAGGCCGCTCTGGCCGATAAACTGGGCACCGTGCTCCCGGAGGGCTCTTTCCGGGTGATCGTCCGCAGCTATGCCTCGGACGTGCGTAATCGAAACAGCAATAAGGTCAACTTTCAAACGATGATTATGGTCGACGCGGAAGGCCGCAAGGCTGCGCTCGAGCGCCGCTCAGAGGTCGAGGCAATGGGGTTCCGCGTCTCAAACTCCGGCGATATTCAGATGAACTAGGACTGTACCTTTTTTGGTTGTGATGAATGTGTATGGGTGCTTCGCGTCCTCACACATTCATCACAACCAACGCAAGAGCATATAAGTTACATCGACAAGTGAAGCGTTGAGAGCGCCTGCCAGTGATGGTGGGCGCTTTTTTATTCCACAGGTGATCTTCCAGTCATACAATATAATGAAGAGCAGTCACCTGCCTTGCACAAAACCTGGAGCGAATATCCATGACAACCAAATCCCGCAACCTGGGTATCTACAGCGGTATGATCGACGAGGCACGGCGGCAGGGCAGCCTGTACCCCGTCGCCAGACCGGGCGCGGAGACACAGGCAAAAGTCCGCGCAGTTCTGGGCTGGTGCAACTTGCCAGAAGCGCCGCGCGATCTGCAAACCGAGAAATCCTGGGAGCATGATGGGCTCCTGGGCGAGGAGCTATCTTGGGACGTGGGCTACGGCCCGCGGACTCGTGCCTGGCTGATCCGCCCGGCGGGCGCGGTGGGTCCGCTGCCGGGCGTGCTGGCCCTGCACGACCACGGTGGGTTCAAATTTCATGGCAAGGAGAAGATCGCCGAGGGCGAGGTCGCCGCGCCGGAGTACCTGCGTCGGTACTGGCGGCGCTACTACGGTGGGCGGGCGTGGGTAAACGCGCTGGCACGCGAAGGTTTCGCAGTTCTTGCGCACGATACCTTCTTATGGGGCAGCCGCGGCTTTCCGTTTGAGACGATGCAGCAGAGTACGCCGGTACGAATTTCCGAGGAGGCCGTGGAGCGAGAGGCGCGGGAAAACAATCTTCCCAAGGAGATCGTGGCATACAACCAGCTCAGCGGTCATCACGAGCACCTGGTCTCTAAATACTGCAACCTGCTGGGCACCAGCATTCCGGGTGTGGTGGCGCACGAGGACCGCATTGCGCTGAATGTGCTGCGCGAACGGCCAGAGATCGATGCGCAGCACCTCGCCTGCATGGGGCTATCGGGCGGCGGAGGGCGGGCCGGGCTGCTGCGCGCCACCGCCGAAGGGCTAAAAGCGGCGGTAATCGTTGGCATGATGAGCACCTACGAGGGCCTGCTCGATCACAACGTCAACCACACGTGGATGTTCTACCCCTTTGGCTGGGCGCGACACGGCGAATGGCCAGATCTGGCAGCATGCCGGGCCCCTGCCCCGCTGCTGGTGCAGTTCGATCTCGGGGACGAGTTGTTCACCGAAGCGGGCATGCGCGCCGCGGACGAAAGACTGCGCGGGCATTACGAGGCCACCAGCGCACCAGAGAACTACACGGGGCAGTTCTACCCGGGTCCGCACAAGTTTGACGTGGAGATGCAGGAGGCGGCGATAAACTGGCTGAAAACGCATCTGCGGTAAGGGCAGCAGCAGAAGAATTGAACCCGCAGCGTGAGGAATGTAAGCCAGATGCAAGGTTGAAAAGCCGGATCGCACCGTATAAAAGGAGAATATGAATCGAAAAATTCTCCTTCTACTGTTGATCCTGTCGCTCACCGGCTCATTGCAAACGCCGGTACAGGTTTCCGCATCTGCATCTTACCAGCCGGTGCTCAAGTGGGCGTATAAGGGCTGTGATAGCAAAGGCCACTGCGAAACAGCCTGGTACTCCTCTCCCGCCGTCGTCGACCTGGATTCGGATGGCAAAGCAGAGGTGATCGGCGCGGCTTACAAGACCGTTGTCCTCGATGGTGAAACGGGCGCGTTGGAATGGAGCGTTTCCTCCGGGCACGACCGCTCACAGCCTGGGGCCGCACATGTTGGCCGCACCTGGCCCGACATCGTCGCCGTGGATATGGACAATGATGGAAAGTTTGAGATTGTCACCGCGCACGATGAAGGTTGGGTGGGCATCTATAACGAACAGGGCTATTTTGAGCCGGGCTGGCCCCAACAGCTTACCTCGCCAGATGAGGAATACCGCGCCATGGCAGCCTATGATCTGGAAGGCGATGGACGGGTGGAAGTCATCCTCGGGTCGACGGCGGACGAGTACCAGTACACCGTGCTAGAGCCGAACGGATCTCCCCACCCGGGCTTGTGGCCGCAAATGCCGCCTGAAGTGGAGCAGTATGGGCGCGTCTCGGGCAATTGGAACCAGAATATGGCGATCGGCGACCTGAACGGCGATGGAAAGGCCGAAATTTTTGCCTCAAATGACACGCAATCGCTCTCGCTCTTTCAGGAAAACGGCGCGCAGATGCGGGCAAACCCGGTTTACGGCGCCGGGCCAGATGGACTGCCCAAGCTGTGGTGGCGGGTGGGCGTGCACCTGGAGCATGCCATTGACGTGCGCGGGTACGCCAACTGCGGAGTCGATCACCGGCCAAACTTTGATGACTCTGCGCCGCTGGTGGTTGACCTGAACAACGATGGCGTGCTAGAACTGGCGGTGGTAGGCAATGTTTACAACTGTGACGCCAGCCCATACCAATCGCTGTACGAGATTCCTTTCATCTTTCATGCCGACCGGACACGCTGGAAGGCCGGCGGGTACGATTGGACCGTGCCCCCTGTCCCCGAACCTGGCTACGGCCCCAAAAGTGAAGATTACAACCGCATCAAAAACAACCATCCCACCCCGGTCGCCGCCGACCTGGACGGTAACGGTATAAAAGAACTGATCTACCCATCGTATGACGGGCGGATGCACGCGTACTGGATGGATCGCACGCAACATGGGAACTGGCCCTACACCATCGCCAAGGCGGGTGAAGGCATTCGCTTTGCCACCGAGCCGGTCGTGGCGGATCTGAATAACGACGGGCAGGCGGAAGTGATTTTTGCGTCCTGGCCCGAGATCGCCTCGAACCAGGTGGGCAAGCTGCACATACTCAGCAGCATGGGCGAGCCAATCTACGAGCTCTCGCTGCCCGCCGGTGACCCCGGCTCCACCTGGAACGGCACGCTCGCGGCCCCCACCCTGGCCAACATCGACTCAGATATGGATTGGGAAGTGGTGCTGAATACGGTTAACTCGGGGCTGGTCGCCTATGACCTGACCAACACAACAGATGCGCGCATTCTGTGGGCTACCGGGCGCGGCGGCAACTTGCGCAGTGGCTCGCTGCTGCCGCCCGATCTGCGCCGTTCGGCGATGCGCTCCGGTATCGGAGCAGTAGAGCCTGGAGTGGCAATTCCCTTCGAGATTACCATCCGCAACATGGGGCCCGTGCCCGCCCGCCTTTGGATGAACAATCCACTGCCCGCCGGGCTCACGTACATCCCCGGGAGCCTGTCCGCTACGTGGGGCACTGCAACCCAAAATGGGTCTGCAATAACCTGGACCGGCAACCCGCCTATCGGAACACCGGTTACCATCCGCTATAAAGTGCAGTTAACGGATGCGGGCGGGCTTACCGGCGCGATAAAGAATGTCGCCATGATCAGCGACAACATGGGCAACACCTGGCAGGTGCAGGCACACGTTATCGCTGATCCGGAAAAGTTGTTTCTCCCCTTCTTGCGGCGCTAGATCACCGGCGGCCCCTGGCGGATGATCGCGCGTAGATCGTCTTCTGAGATGCCCCACGCGCTCTCGATCCACCACGTCATACCGGCCTCGGCCCACGGGCAAAGTTTGTCAATTGTTTCCTGTTTGCTCAACCCGACGGTCTTGCCTTCGATTACGTAATCGAATGGCGTGGTGGAAGGGGCGCGGTTGGCGTCGATGTAAGCCTTCATCTCGCGCAGGTCGGCGGGCTGAACATCTTCCGGCTTGCCCTCCGCATCCAGCTTCATTGGCAGCAGGCCATCCGCCTTGAGAATGCGCCGCATGGACTTTTTGCGCGGCCACGCGCCCACTACCCACAGCGGAATCCGTGGCTGCTGGACGGGTTTCGGCGGGTAGTGCATCGTATCGAGCTGGGTCAGCTTTAGGTGATAGTGCTTGCCATCGTAGTCGAACTGCTTGCGCTGGTACAGCTCGGTGAGAATGTCGATCGTCTCATCGAGCATTTCCGCGCGGGTGTGGATATCGGTTGGCACGTCGGGGAAGGCCTGCCAGCCCATCCACGTCGCGCCGGTGCCCAGGCCGAGAATCATGCGACCACCTGAGAGATGATCGATGGCGTTGCTCTCGCTAGCGATGTGCCAGGGGATGCGCAGCGGAACGGCCAACACCATCGTTCCCAGCATGATGCGGGAAGTGGCCATCGCGGCGGCGGCAAGCTGGATCATCGGGTCGATGCACCAAATCGCATCGCCGACAAATACACCATCCCACCCGGCCAATTCCGCATCGCGCGCTAGCTCTGCGACGACACGCGCATCGCCATATGGTAGTGTAATTCCGTATTTCATTGGGGTATTCCTCACAGTCAAAACCAAGTTGAATGATTTTCTATACAATCACAAATCCGGCGGAATTTCGTGTGTTTTTCGGGGAGGTTACTCCTCTTCAGCATAACAGGTTCATCCTGACCCGGCAGAAACGTTATCTACCTTAATTATAGAACCTTGGTGTGAAAGTGTAGAGTTTGCAGCTTCCCACGGTTGGAGCGGTAAGTACGGCTCGAGACACAACGCAACCGCGGGAAAATAATGTTCCATCTTGCTGGATCGTTGTGCAAGGGCAACCGGTACGACAAAGCATCATAAACGATGTACAATAATGGAGATTGGGGCATGTGAAATTGCCCGCCCAAACAGAGATGCCGCATCGTAGCCACATTGAACAAGTAAATGCACCTCAGATGAACGCTTCAAGAAAATCAAAGAGCGTTGGTCCTTGCAACAAAGAAGGTTCAGTTTGGAGGATCTACTGTATGATTGACGATGTAGCAGCTGCCAGAAAGCGGATCGATACGATCTTCCAGCGGATATTACAGACATCCAATGTAAACAAAGAGGCATTGGATGAAGCGATGGAAGAATTTTCCCTCATCCTTGAGGAATTGAACAAAGCACTGGAAGAACTGCGGATCAACAATGAGGCGCTCGGGCAAGCCCGTTATCAGCTCGAGAAAGAACACTTGCGTTTCCAGGACCTTTTTACGCACGCTCCTGACGCCTACATCGAAACAGATACGCGCGGAATCATCTTACAAGCAAACGAAGTGGCCTCCATATTATTCAACCTCCCGCCGCAACAACTGATCAACAAGTCTATCGGCGATTTTGTCGCCGAAAACGATCAAGATTCCTTTTTTGAACTGCTCGACCAACCGAAAAGCGGGTCTGGGCAAGAATTAACCATGTGGCAACGCAACCGGCAGCCTTTTACAGCCTCATTTTCGCTGATGCCCGTAATGGGTAAACGGGGAGCGCCGGCAAGGATCCGCTGGTTGATTCGCGATGTTACAGCTAACAAAAAGGAGCAAGCTGCACTATCTGCCAGTGAGGAGCGTTTTCGCACTATTTTTACCCACTCTCATTTGGGGATGGTTTTGACAGATCTCAGCGGGCGGATTGTGGAAAGCAACCTGGCATTCGAGCGGATGGTTGCTTACATCAATGAAGAATTAAAGGGCCTGGAGATCGATGGCCTTGTGGATCCTAAGGACCGGGAAGATGCGTCCCTGGTGCGAGCCGATATCCTGGTAAATGACCTTACCAGCCGGATGAGCGAAATCCGATACCTGACCAAACACGAGCAGGAGGTATGGGCGCGGCAGACCATTTCGACACTTCCCGATATGAATGGTGAGCCGGTGTATTTTGTTTACCTGGTAGAGAATATCACTGCCCAGCGGCAGAGTGATGCAGAACTGGCGGAGATGAAGCGCCGGATGATTGAGAGCATCGAAACCGAGCGCCTGCACCTTGCGCAAGAGCTGCACGATGGGCCGATCCAGGATTTGTATGGGGCTGTGTTCAAGCTCACTGAATCGCCGAGCAGCAAGGACGGCGAACAGGACAACATCAAAGAGACACAGGATCTCATCAAGCAGGTTGCCGGAACACTGCGGGTCATCTGCGGTGATCTTCGGCCCCCTACCCTCTCGAACTTTGGGTTGGATCGAGCAATCGAGGCACACGTAGAGCAGATTCTGGAGCAGAACAAGCGGGTACAAATCACCCTGAACGCCGACCGAGATGACCGTTTGCTCTCGCAGGGGATGCGCCTGGCGATGTTTCGCATCTACCAGCAAAGTATCGCGAATGCCCTGCGCCATTCCCAGGCTACGCGAATAATGGTGCGGCTGGAAATTGGCGAGGAAGAGGTGGGCCTGCACGTTGAGGATAATGGCGTGGGTTTTGAGCCGCCCTCGCGTATGGTGGATCTGGTGCGCTCTGGACATTATGGGTTGGCGGGAATTTCAGAACGGGTGGAGAGCCTGAACGGAAGCCTGATAATCGACTCAAGTCCGGGGAACGGCACCCGCGTTACCGTCGAAATTCCACGGTTGAGTATTGGGGCAGAGCTGTGATCGATGACTGAAAATGATCCGTTCTGGGAGTTTTACTGGGAGACACGGCTGCAAGGGATGGAGACCCTGGGGAAACGGGAAGCAATCCTGCGCATATCGCGCCTGATCCGGGAACTCAATGTGCCGGGCAGCACGCCTGTGCGCCTTCTGGAACTGGGCTGCGGTGATGCCCAGATCATCGGCACGCTGGTAGAGGCGCATGCCCAGGTGCCGGGGATGAACCAGTCGGTGGGGGTCGATTATGTGCCCGCGCAGGTGGAAAAGGCCCGCCGCCGGTATCCCGGGATGCGCTTTTTGGACGGCGATTTCACCGACCCCGTGCTATTGGAGAGCCTGGGGCAGTTTGAGATTGTGCTGCTGGTGAATGCCCTGCACGAGGTTTTCTCGGCAGGTTACACGGAAGAGCTGGGCGAGGTAGATACCCCAGTCGCAAAACAGCGCGCCGAAGAAGCCCTGGCGAGCGCCGCCGGACGGGTAAAGCCGGGCGGCTACCTGGTGCTGTTCGACGGGCTAGAGCCGGAGGCAGGAGCAGGCGAAACCGTGCGGGTGCGTTTTGTAGACCGGCAGGCGCGCGAGCATTTTGAGACGTTCGCCCGCGAGTACCGCCCGTTCCGCATTACGCCAAAGCCCGTAAACGGCGGTGAGGTTGAGCTATCCTGGCGCGATTTCACCCGTTACATCACCAAATCGATCTTCCTCGGCAAGCCGCTGTGGCGGACCGAACAGCTAGAGAGTTACCAGTACTTTACCGAACGCGAGTTCCGCGCCGCTTTTGCTCGGGTCGGGCTGCCCATCCGCGAGCTGCGCACCCTGACGGTAAACGAAGAAAAATGGCGCAGGGTGGTCGAGATCGTAACACCGCGGGTTGGTTTCCCCGCGGAGCACATCATCATCGTCGCCCAAAAAGAGCAGGAGAATGCCTGATCGCGCCTGACGGGCAAAGATGAGACACCAACAGGAGGGACGGGCATGGCTTCTACCAAAAGTCGCTATACGAATAACGATCTGGCCGATATTTTCGATCGCATCGCCGGCCTGCTAGAGATTAAAGGTGAAGTGGTATTTAAGATCCGTGCCTATCAAAAAGCCGCCGAGAGCCTGCGCACGCTGGGCGAAGACATCAATCGCGTGGCAGCCGAAGGACGGCTGGATGACATACCCGGCGTGGGTAAGGCGATCAGTGAGAAGATCGCAGAGCTGCTAGAGACAGGGCGGCTTGGTTTTTTAGAGAAACTGGAAGCCGAAGTGCCACCCAGCCTGCTGCAACTGCTGCGCGTGCCAGACCTGGGTCCGCGCAAGGTGAAATTGTTCTGGGAACAGCTCGGCGTTATTGACCTGGCGGGCCTGGAAGCCGCCGCGAATGAAGGCAAGCTGCGCTCTCTGCCCGGCATGGGCGAAAAGTCTGAGACGCGCATCCTGTCGGGCATCCAGGCATTGGGGCGGCTGGGCAACCGCATGTCGCTCGATCTGGCACGCTCGCACGCGGCGCGCTGGATCGCCTGGCTAAAGGAGCAGCCGGGCGTGCTGGACGCCGAATACGCTGGCAGCCTGCGCCGCTGGCGCGAAACGGTGGGCGACCTGGATCTGGTGTGCGCTTGCGGCGAGGATTCGACGGTGCTGGCGGACTTCGTCCAGCAGCCTGAGGTGGAGCGCGTGCTGGGCCAGGGCGAAAACAAGGCTTCAGTGGAACTGAAAAACGGCGTTCGTATTCAGTTGTGGGCCGCACCGCCCGACCGCTACGGCAGCCTGCTGCTTTACGCTACCGGATCGAAAGCCCATAATGTGAAACTGCGCGAAATGGCGTTGAAAAAGAACCTTTCGCTCTCAGACAAAGGCTTTCTGAAAGAAGATGGTTCGATCATCCCGCATGCCGATGAGGTCTCACTTTATAAGGAGCTGGGGCTGCCGTGGATCACGCCGGAACTGCGCGAAGACCGTGGTGAGATTGAAGCGGGGTTGAAGAACAGGCTGCCAATGCTGATCGAGCTGGAGGATCTGCGGGCAGAACTGCACACGCATTCCACCTGGTCCGACGGCGCGCTGACGATCCGAGAGATGGTAGAAGCCGCGCGCAAGCGGGGGTTCACCACCTATGCGGTTACCGATCACTCCGATTATCTGGGCGTTACCGGAGGGCTAAAGGCAGACACCCTGCCACAGCAGCGCGAGGAGATCGAACAGGTGCGTAAGGGGTTGAAGGATGGCTTCCTCCTGCTGCACGGCATCGAAGTTGATATCACCACGGAGCGCGGGCTGGCCCTGCCGGATGAAGCCTTAGCCGGGCTGGATATCGTCATCGCGTCGCTGCACGCGGGCCTGCGCCAGCCGAGAGATGTGGTTACCGCCCGCTTGCTGGACGCCATCCGCAACCCGCACGTGGACGTGATCGCCCACCCCTCGGGGCGGCTGCTGCCCAACCGCGAGGGCGCGGATCTGGATTGGGATGCGGTGCTGAGCGCGGCAAAAGAGCACGGCGTGGCGCTGGAGATCAACGCCAGTCCGATGCGCCTGGATCTGAACGATGTGTATGCACGGCGGGCGGTTGAAATGGGTATCCCACTGATGATCAACACCGATGCACACTCCCCGCGCGACTTTGACCTGGCGGTGTATGGGGTGGCTGTAGCGCGCAGGGCGTGGGCTACGCCAGAGGTTGTGATCAATACCTGGTCGCCGGAAAAGATTGCGGATTGGCTGAAGAAGCGCCAGCCGGCCTAGCGCTGCGTGAATTGAGGATCGAGCCCTACAAAATACTCCATTGGCTGCGCCCCTGATTCTTCGATAGGTACAGCGCGGCGTCGGCGCGGGCAAAAACAGCGTCTAGCGAGGTATCTTCTGGCAGCACGTGGCTGATGCCAATGCTAACCGTTACGCGTATCTGCTGGTCGCTTTCATTCATCTGCCACATGGTGCAGTTTTTGATAATCCGGTCAGCCAGCACACTGGCCGATTCCGATAGGGTTTCTGGCAGGATCAGGCAGAATTCATCGCCGCCGATGCGCCCTAGCGCGTCGAGCTCGCGTTTCTCGTGCATTACCGCCTGCGAGAACTGCACCAGGATGGCATCTCCCTGCTGGTGGCCAAAGCTGTCGTTGACCGATTTGAACCCATCCATATCCATCAACATCACCGAGAATGGCCTGTCATAGCGGTGGAATCGGTAAAACGCCTCTCCTGCCAGCTCAAGAACGCGGCGCCGGTTGTGCACATTTGTCAGCGGGTCGGTAGCTGCCAGGCGTTCCAGTTCAGCACGGATCGCTCCCTCTTCCAGATGCGAAAGATATTCTTTCCGGCGAATGATGTGCAGCCGCTGCGAAAAAACGTAGCCGAGAAAATTCACGCCGAACTGCGAGAAAAGCATGATGGAGAGCGAAGAACCTCCCAGCGGCGGGTCGTTCAGCAATGCCGCTGCGAGATCATAAAAAGTGAGCAGTAACGGCGCTACCAGGCGAATGGTTGAGCGATTTGGCACAAATGAATAAAAGGACAGGATAATAACGAAGTCGATCAGCAGCCCCTGAACAGAAACATAGCCAATGTTTACGTTCACCAGGATCGAGATGCCAACACTTGCCATCGTCCACCAGAAAACTGTGCGGTCAAAAACTTCTGGTGATTGAATGCGTGGCAAAAACCGTATGGCTCCCCAGACCGACAGGCCAATATAGGTGATGCGTAATAAAAGCATCAGGAAGAAGAACGGGGAAAAGCCAAACAGCGTGTGATCGATGCCAACAAACCCGGCAACGCTTAGGCTCCAAACAATCATACCGGCAGCAACCTGGCGCTTATCTGCATCCAGGTAATACAGCCGGTACTTTTGGTTGAAATCTTTATGCGCTTGCATGGACACGGTATGTCCTCCAGCCCCCATGGACCCCGCCGGTTTTACATTGGTAATTATCTGATTATATCACGATAACCATAATCCAACATATCAGATCTCGACATACGAAGGCGACAAACCGGTGGGCCTTAAAAGCGCATATATCACAGGCTAGAGCGTAGAGGAACAGCCGATGGCTTTGACCAGCGCAGGGATAACAGCCTTAGCAAGACGAGAAAATGGGTATTATGGCAAGGTGGAGTAAAACACCTGGTTGCCAAATGCCAGAAGCAGTCGACGGTTCGGAGCGACGGTAAAAGCAGTGGGATTGGATAGTGGGAGCGGGAAGTCCAAATCTATGCGCGGGCGGTACTGGCGCTGTAGATTGAGTTTGCGAAGGCTGAGGTGATAGACGGACTGGTTCACCGTATCCAGCATATAAAGAGAGGGGTCGGGCGGCTGTGTCGTTTGAATCTGCGTGAAGCGCGCGCCCTCAAAGGTAATTGGCGCGCGTTCGTAGCCCGGGCGCTCGTCGCCATATGGGGCAGGCTCGACACAGGTTGTAGCCGTAAACCCACCCGACGAGCACATGGTCATCTCGCCATTATCGTGCAGGAGATATAAGAATTCCTGATCCACGGCAATGTCCAGCACGTCGCTCAAGCGCGGGATGCTCTCATCGAAGTAGAGCCGGGGCGAGCTATCGAAAATTCCAGAGGCAGAACTGTCGACAAAATAAACGCCGTTATTCTGTCCATCCAGCACGTACATACGGTTGCCGTAAATAGCGATCGCGGTTACTTTGCCCCACCCCATATCGGGCAGTGGCAGGGGGCGGCTGTCGAAGGTGGTTTGGTGCGGCGCGCAGTAGACCAGGGTGCCAGCAGCATCAATGCCCATGACGGTTGCGCGCAGTTCATTATTCACCGGCAGCGGCACGAGATCAACCAGCGGGCCAACGATTGCACCGCCGGCTCGCCCTGGACCGCAGTTAAAGTTTGGATCGACCTGATACCCTTCACTTGCCAGGCGTTCCAGGTGAAGCACCTGACCGCTGCCGCCATCCAGCAGATAGACGTCATTGAGCGTCGCCACCATATCCACAATAGTGACCTCTGCGCCAAACCCGCCGCGTATGGCTGGCTGATAGTCAATGCGGACAAAACCTTGCAGATCATCCCAGGTTGCCTGGCTCTGCTCGCGCAGCAGGCGGGCTTCTTCTGTCTCGTTATAGCGTTCCGCCTCGCGGATTTTAGCGATCGTCATCCCAAGCGCATCGCGACGAGCGATGGGATCCTGGATCTGTGCTGCTTGCTGGGCATACACCTGCGCTTCCTGGAAGAGACGGGTGTACGCATCGGAGCGACCTGTGATTATATAAACGGCTACTGCAACAGTAACGACCATGAGCGGCACAATAATGGCGACCGCCAGCATCACCGAAGGCGAGAGATTGATCAGCGGTTCCGTGCGCCGGGGGATGACCTTCCCAGCAACACCCGAGACGGCTCCATCCACTCGGGCGCGGGCAGCACGGCCTTTTTGCCAGGCGGAAGCCAGGCTGCGACGCAGCACTTCACGATCCGGTTCGCGCTCTTCTTCCGGTTCTTCCTCCACCTCTGGTTCGGGCTCACCGTGCAACAAACGCCGGTGTGGCGCGAGCGGCGCTTCTTCTTCTGCCGCTGGAGCGTCGGCATATGTTGCAGGCGGGCGCGGCAGCGGTTCAGGAATGGTACCCAGCGGTGTATCCTGTTCCGAGATGGTGCTGCCCAAGAACACCGGTCCGCTTTCATACGGTTCGGCGCGACTGTCGATATCCAGTGGAGCGGCAGGATCGGAGAAGCCAGCGCCCCCTTCCATTTCGGGTTCTACAAAGCCTGTGGGATCACCCTCTGCTTCCGTTACCGGCGGGGAAGGGAAATCCTGGTCCACCAAAGGCGCGGTTTCTTCCTCAAATGCCAGATTATCGATGCCAAATGATTGTGGGGATAGATCTGCTTCCAGAACTTCACCTGCCACCGGTTCGGCGGTGGGGTGCGCAGCCGCAGCCTGGCCCAGATTCTCCTGTGGTTGGGGCATCATGGTTGCGGGTGAAGCAGCAGCGGATGTCCCTGATGCCTTCTCCGGCGAACCGGCGGGCGCAGCCACCGGAGTGCCGGGGCGCTCGGAGGGCCGCCAGGTGGTGATCGCGCCTTTGCCCGGCTGCAAGCGGATCACAGCCGCCTGAAGCTCGATCCCAGCACTGCCCAGCAGTCTTCGCCGTAGCAAGTCCATGCTCATCTGTGGGCTGTTAACCAGCGTGCGCGGTGACCAGCCCTGCGGCGGTTCGGCGCATAAGATCAACAGGTCGCCGGAGTCTAGCTCGGATTGGTAGAAGCGCGGGGTCGCCTGACGGCTGAGCCCCAGGCCACGCCCCCCGGCGGAATCGTCAAAATGGAGCACCTGTGCGCGGCGCAGCACAAAGGAGTGCGTTGGCCCGGCGTGCCCGAGCATCAAACTGCCATTGTGCAGCGCCGCCAGGTTTAGCGAAGCACTCATCTGCCCATCTTGCGCGCTGCGAAGGTTGCGGTTTAGCAAGAAATCGTTCAGCCGCGCCACCACTGCGCGCAGCCCGGCCGTCACCGAACCGGCGGTGGAGAAGTACGTCTCTGCCAGGCGCGCAAGAATTTCCGACTGCTGATTGGGAGTCAGCAGCGTGCCGCGCACCACGGTGAGCTGCATGTGCAGGATTAGCTGATCCTGGGCGCGCAGGCGGGCCGCTCTGCGCGGCGGCAAAGCGATGTGGAGCCCAGGGATTTTCTCCCAACTGGCAGGAGTCTGCTCCCGGCCCGCAGAAATGGAAAGGGGGTAAATGGTGAGATCAAACAAGATTTGTCTGCCTATACCTAATTTTACCGCAGGTCCTCAATTCAATGGAAAATGCGTGGGTTACAGTTTTGGGTAATCCCAAAAGATTAACACCGTACCCATAAGAAACGATGCAAGAATCACGCCGTGTGTGAGAAAAAGCCGCGCGCTTTATCTGCCTGCCGGCGCACTGGTATAATGGGTGGATACTGCGGGGAGACTGGGAGGGATATGGAATTTACGCTGTACCGCGATTTTGACGATGAACTGGAGCCAGAGTGGAACAGCTTGCTGTCTGAGAGCAGCAGTCACGTGCCGTTTTTGCGTTACGAATATCTGAAGGCATGGTGGCAGACGCGCGGCGGCGGCGAATGGCCGCAGGATGCGCAAGTAGTGATTATTGCCGGACGAGAGAATGGACGGCTGGTAGGGATTGCACCGCTGTTCCTGGCGGATTGGGAAGACAAACCTTCCCTGCTGCTGCTGGGCAGCATTGAGATTTCTGATTACCTGGATCTGATCGCGCGCCCCGAGGACACGGATGCCTTTGTCGCTGCGCTGCTTGGTTATCTCTGCTCACCCGATACCGACCTGCCAGAATGGAAATCTCTGGATCTCTACAACGTGTTTGAAAGCTCGCCCACTCTGGCAGCATTGGAGCAAGCCGCCACGCACCAGGGCGTGCGGTACATTTGCGAGCCGTTCCGCCCATCGCTCTACATTCCACTGCCGGGTGACTGGGAAACCTATCTCGCTGGGATTGACAAAAAGCAGCGCCACGAGATCCGCCGCAAGATGCGGCGTGCATATGCGGGTGAAAAGCCGGTGCGCTGGTATGCCGTTACAGAGGCGGAAACGCTGGATAATGAGATCGACGGCTTTTTGGCGCTGATGGCGCACGATGAAGAAAAGGCAAAGTTCCTCACTCCAACCATGCGGGAAAATTTCCGCATCACCATCCGCTGCGCATTTGAGGCGGGCTGTTTGCACCTGGCCTTTTTGGAAATCGGCGGGGAAAAAGCCGCCGCCTATCTCAGCTTTGACTATTTAGAGCGGTTGTGGGTGTACAATTCTGGCCTCGACCCGCAGTTTATGGAATATTCTCCCGGCTGGGTGCTGCTGGGCGAGATTTTGAAATGGGCGAACGAAAACGGGCGCAAAGGCTTCGACTTTATGCGCGGCGATGAAGATTACAAGTTCCGATTTGGCGCGCAAAAGCGCGATGTGATGCGGGCGACGGTCGAAAAATAGTTCTTCATACCTTCCCTCCCCTTCGGGGAGGGACTGAGGGAGGGGCGATATTGGCAAACAATTGCCTTGGTTAGCAAATACCGCCCCTCACCTAACCTCTCCCCGGAGGGGAGAGGAATAAGAAATAGGCATTACAGTTGGTCGTGAAGGATTATCTTATGACTGAAACGGATGACAAGCTTCACCGTAAACATCCAACGACGCTGCAGCGGGCGCGAGACCTTCGAACATTTATGTCACCTTATGAGCGGACATTATGGACCTTGCTTAAAAACCGCCAGATAAACGGGTTGAAGTTCCGCAGGCAGCGCCCTATTGATCCTTATGTTGTGGATTTTTACTGTGCTGATGCCAGGCTCGTAATTGAACTGGATGGAGATTCGCACCAAGAACGCCGCGGGTATGATGCTCAACGAACTGCATACCTCACGGACAAAGGCTATCGCGTGATTCGATTTACCAACGAACAAATAAAAAATGCATGTGAGGATGTGGTCAGCGCAATTCTAAAAGCCTGTACCAACTTATTATGATCAAACCTTCGCTTCCCCTCCCAGAGCCCTTACGCGCGGCTGAAGTGCCTTCCTTTACAAATACATCGGTTGTGGTGCGTTTGCCTAATATCGCCCGCCGAGTGCTGACAGAAAATCACCTGCCGCCCGAGGCGGTAGAGAAGATCCAGACGTTGATTGCCGAGATCCCCGACGCGCCGGTGCGCCTGGTTGAACTGCCGCTAGCGGCTCACGCCGAAGAGTGGGCTGACCACATCCGCCCGTATATCGGCCAGAACTGGCTGGAGATCCCGTGGTTCTTTGCCGAGGAATACTTCTACGTGCGCATCTTAGAAGCGACGGGCTATTTTACGCCCGGCGACGGGCTGCACCGTGACCCTTACGCCGCGCAGAAGCAGCTTGGCCTGCTGGCAGCGCGAAAAGACCTGGAAGTGCTTGCGCAGCAAGTGCGAGTCGCGCTGACACTGCCTGAGGAAGGCAAGCACGATGCGTTCAGCCGGCTGCTGCTGGTGGATCTGTGGGGTAACCAGAATGACCTGAGCATGTGGCCCGTGCGCCAGGATGGCGAGGAGTTAAGCGGCGGCTCGGCAGGAGCCGAGATACAATCCGCGGAGGAGCACGTGCTGGCCGATGACCGCAGTGCCCTGCTCGAATTTCTCGACAGCCGCAAAGGCCGTGATATCGAAGTGGTCATCGTGCTCGACAATGCCGGGTACGAGCTGGCAGCCGACCTGGCGCTGGCAGACTTTTTGCTGGAGAGTAAGCTGGCTGCCCGTGTGGTGCTGCATACCAAATCGCATCCGGTATTCGTCTCAGACGCGCTCAATACGGACGTTCACACCACGCTCGATACCATACTGCTCAGCAACAGCTTCGCTGCCAAAGAAATGGCAGTGCGCCTGCGCATCAGCCTGCTCACCGGGCAGCTTCGCGTGCGCCATCATCCCTTCTGGACCTCACCGCTGCCGCTGTGGGAGATGCCTGATGACCTCCTCGAAGAACTGCGTACCACTGACCTGCTGATCTCCAAAGGCGATGCCAACTACCGCCGCCTGCTGGATGACCGGCACTGGCCGATTGACCTGCCCTTCCAGCAAGTAGTGGGCGGGTACCCATTTGGCGTGCTGGCGCTGCGCACGCTTAAATCGGAAATTGCAGTAGGCATCTCACCCGAAAACGTCCCTGCCGACGATCCGGACTGGATGATCAACGGCAGGTGGGGGTTGATTCAGTTTTCAACCGCTGTACAATAGGGCAGGATGCCCCTTTTATCACAACTTGCATTAGTTGCGATAAAATAGGCAGACAAAGAACGCCAAGGAACTCTCATGAAACTTCACCTCTTCGACACCTTTACACGCACCGTGCGTGAATTTGAGCCGCTGAATCCCCCACAGGTTGGCCTATATACCTGCGGCCCGACCGTATACAACTACGCCCACATCGGAAACCTGCGTACCTACATCTTTGAGGATATCCTTCGCCGCGTGCTGGAGTTCAACAATTACAAGGTCAAGCACGTGATGAACATCACCGACGTAGGCCATCTTGTTTCGGATGCAGATACAGGCGAAGACAAGATGGAAAAAGGTGCTCGCCGCACCGGAAAAAGCGCCTGGGATATCGCCAAGTTCTACACGCAGGCCTTCCAGGAGGATCTCGACAGGCTCAACATCCTCCATCCGACCATCTGGTGCGCCGCGACGGATCACATTCAGGAACAGATCGATATGATCCGCTGCATCGAAGAGAAGGGCTTTACCTACCAAACCTCCGACGGCGTTTACTTCGATACTGCCCGCCTCTCAGACTATGGAGCGCTGGCGCGGTTGGATATCGAAGGCTTGCAGGCAGGAACGCGTGTGGATATGGGCGAAAAGCGCAACCCGACCGATTTCGCACTGTGGAAGTTTAGCCCCAAAGGCGAACAGCGCCAGATGGAATGGGACAGCCCATGGGGAACCGGCTTCCCCGGCTGGCACATTGAGTGCTCGGCGATGTCGGCCAAGTACCTGGGGGCATATTTCGACATCCACACTGGCGGCGAAGATCACATCTCGGTTCACCACACCAATGAGATCGCCCAAACTGAAGCCTGCCACAACACGCGGCTGGCAAATTTCTGGATGCACGGCTACTTCTTGCAGATGGATGGCGAGAAGATGTCGAAATCATCGGATGAGTTCCTGCGCGTGCAGGCGCTAATCGATCGCGGGTATGATCCGCTGGCCTATCGCTTCTTCTGCCTCAGCGCCAACTACCGCGCCAAGCTCACCTTAAGCTGGGATGGGCTGGATGGCGCAGCAAAGGCACTCGACCGCCTGCGCCGGTCGGCTTACGAAATGGGCGAGCCGGGCAGCGTAGACGAAGAATTTATGGACCGCTTCCAAAAGTCGGTCAATGATGACCTCAATATGCCCGTCGCGGTGGCGCTGGCCTGGGAGCTAATCAAGAGCAGCCTGCCCGCCTCGACCAAGAAAGCGACGATCCTGGAGTTTGACCGCATCTACGGACTGCGACTGGCGGAATGGAAGCCGAAAGAAGAGGAAGAAGCACCCGCGGAATACGTTGCCCTGCTGGTAGAGCGTACAAAGGCACGCGCGGAAAAGCGATGGAAAGATGCCGATGCCATCCGCGACCAGATCAGTGCCGCCGGGTACGAAGTGATCGACACGCCACAGGGGCCAAAGCTGAAGAAAAAAGGATAAAGCGTACTTGAACAACGTAGGAAAAATTGTGCTGGCAGTGGCCATTTTGTTCTTTGCCTTCACCGCCATGCCCGCCCACACGCAAGTTGCATCCGCCGCACCCGCAGCATCAGCGTCCGAGCTGATCAGCGGCGTCAACGCCTACCGTGCCTCCGTTGGGTTGGAGCCGTATGCGGTCGACGGCGGCTTGATGGCATTGGCGCAGAGCCATTCTGACTATCAGGCGTCGATTGAAACCTGCACCCACCTGCGCGCCGATGGCAGCGGGCCAGGCGATTACGGCATCTCCGCCGAGAATATCGCCTGCGGGCAGAGCCTTTCGGTAGAAGGCGCCATCTACAACCAATGGGCCGACAACCTGCACCTCTCTACCATGTTAGGTCCAACGACCGGGCTGGTAGGCGCGGGAATGGCTGTTTCGAACGGCACGATCTACTACACGCTGACGGTTAAGCGTGGCTCGGGCAGCTTTTCCTATACCTCTCCCCAGAATATTGGGGACGACTCGTCTGCGCAAAACCAGGCGGAGAGCCAGGCCGCGAACGGGAATACTAACTTCGCCGCCGCGCAGCAGCTCGCCGCCACCAACACGCCCAACGCGGATGGATCCATTTCGCACATTGTCCAGTATGGCGAGACACTTGTTGGCATCGCGGAACTATACGGCATTCCGCTCAGTGAACTGATTGGCATCAACAAGCTGGACCCAAACAACCCGGTAATCTACGAGCGGCAGGCGATTCTTATCCGTCTGGCTTTTACGCCCACGCCTTTTATCACCACAACGTTTACCCCCCGCCCGCCCACGCGCACGCCGATGCCTTCGCGAACTCCGCGCCCCACGCACACGGCCACGGTGTACCATACGCCGCAGCCAACGGCAACGGCCACCGCTGAGCCGCTGATCAAGGTGCCTTCATTGGATACGCTCGGGCCGATGCGCAATGTGATGGCGTATGCGTTCATCGGAATCAGTGTGGTGGGCCTGCTCGTGCTGCTGTTCACCTCGTTCCTACCCGGGCGCAAAAACTGACCGTATTCAGGCCAATCGATGATCACGATTGGCCTGAAATCCATTTTCGGGAGCATGCGAAAGATGTCAGGTTGTGGAAGGATGTGCTGCGCGCATCTCTCCACAACCTCAATTTTCAAATACCCTTGACAGGTTCTGGTCGGGGGTGTAAAATCCTGCCTCGTTGCCTGAGAGAAGAAATTGTCAGACAATCAGCGAGCAGGAACCTGGCTGGGCTTTCCGGAAAGTAAAATGGAAAGAAATCCGATAAAAAATGGATGAACCCTTGACAGACCTGAAGTGATGATGTAAAATCACGACCTCGCAAGCAAAACAGGGTCAACCCCGCGGTAACGCGGAGACCGAAACAAGCGAAACGGCAAGATCGTCGGGATGACGAGGGGAGCGGCCGGTGCAACAGTAGAAGTACGACTGAAGGCATCGGTTT
>JAEYTI010000136.1 GCA_023434145.1 Chloroflexota bacterium
CTAATTTTTTTTGGGTGTGGCTGTTGGGGGGGCGTCGCCCAAAAAACAGCAACACACAACATAATTTTCGCACAGGTTCTTCTTTCATTAATATCAATGGTTAGATCCCAGGCTCTTGCGGGGGCAGATTTTCCTCGGAGCGGTAATTGCCTGCCAGGAATTTCCGGATAAGATCCGCGCGGGTAAGGATCCCAACAAGTTGATCTCTGTTCTCTGGACTCTTGTTGACAACCGGGATCATTTTATAACCGTAGGTTACGAAAAGTTGTAACGCCATGGCCAAGGGTTTATCCGTTTCAATCGTCACGACAGGGTGAGACATTACATCTGAAGCGCGATACTGCCCGCGCACGCTGGCAAAAGTTTCCAGGATGTACTCTGGTCTAACCGGTTGGTTGAAAAGCGTAAGGTAGGTCACGTCCGTTCGGGGTAGGGTTTCTTCTTTTACAAAAAGATCTGCTTCGGTAACAATACCCTTTAAATTCCCCAAAGCATCCACTACTAATCCCCCGTCGGTTCTGTGCGCCGCCAGAAGCGTAGGAATTTCTTCAATATGAGTATCTGGAGGAATTACAAGATAGTCTCTGCTCAAAACATCTTTTACGAGCAGCGCAGGAACAGCAGGCGCAGCAACGGCGGGCGTGAACTGCGACTGTGCCTCTTCTAACCATGAGAATAACTGAATCATGGGAGCAAGTACAATCGAGGCAGATATCGCGGTTACGCTGGCAAAGCCCAGAGCGATCAACACTGGGAATGGGTCGACGAGTAAACTCTTCGGCCACAGCAGAAGCGATGCTGCCAGGAGCAGGCCTACCCGAAACAGAATCTCTGCGAGATTGTACTGCGCGCCGACCACCGCGGGGGCGAACCATTTTCTCAGCAAAAAGACCACGGTGGTTAATAAACCAGCCAGAAGCACATCAAGCAGCACCGTCAATGAAAATGGCACGTGGGTTTGCCAGCCGAAAAAAGCCAGTCCCAAGACAGCTGCGGCAAAAACCCATTTTTGCTCAAACGGCCTGGGACTTATTTGCCCCTCAGCCCAAAAACCCCGTTTTGTCCCATATGCCACATAGACGGCAATGCTCATAACAGCAGCCGCAACCGCCGACATTCCGGCAAAGAAACCAATTGCATAGGCGAGATAGCCGGGCGCAAGGCTAAACAGGTCTCTTCGGATTCCTGTTTTTAACCGGCTGGCAATCAAAACGGAACAAAAGCCAACGACTGCACCAATGGCGCCACCCGCGAGCAGTGCCAGCAAAAACTGACCGGGGGCTTCTACCGCAGCTTCTATACCCGTTAACAAAAAGACCAGTGTCAGCACCCCTATTTGCCCCAGAAGCGTTTCGTTCTTCTGCGGGTTGATCGCATTCCAGGCAACACTTGCAGCAAGCAACCCAAATAGTAAAGCGCTGGTAAATGGCAAGCCACCGGTGAAGAAAATGACTGCTGTTATTCCCATCGATAGAAGAAGCCATACAAAAAATTCTCGCCCCCCTCCGAACCATCCCGCATTCCCCAAGCGTTGGGCCGATTGCCACAACAAAATCGGCACAAAAAGTGCCGCAAATAACCCCCAGGGAAGTGACAATGGTGTGGATGGAACGAGAAAAGCTAAAAGGATAACGCCAGCCACGATCCACCGCAGGAAAGCAGGTATTCCGGGCCGGGTGCTGAGCAGGTTGACCAACAATAGCAGCATGATCAGGGTATGTTCGAGTTCCAGCACTTTGTTACCTCCGCAATTCGTTCTGGGGCTTTATTACATCACTATGTACGACGAAAGGCACTGACCACGGAAATAATATGAAGTACATACAGAGTTTATAAGGCAAGATCGCTCACGATCCAACCGCACAATGTCGTAATTGCACTAAGCGAAAACGCGTATCTTTTTACCGGGCTGTTTCTGAAGCCATCGGGGGATATTGGGATTGATAATGGAATTAGATCGGGAGATTGGGTAGAGAACAAGCCCGTCTTCGTCATAAGTAACGAAACTGATTGCAAAAAACTCTACAAATCGGAGTTTTCCGCAACCATTGACCGTTTAAACGAACAAAAAACCGTGGTCTTACGGACCACGGTTTACCTGAGTAGCGGGGAGTGGATTCGAACCACTGACCTTCAGGTTATGAGCTGCAGTGGTGGTTCGAGTATCGGTGATCGTAAAGCTGTCTATTTCGCCTGGCCTGGCGTTCATCGGTTCACAAGGACCTGGCGATTATTGATTGTATAAATATTATAGCACGGAAGTTCTGCCACGGGAACCATTTTCTTTCCAATAACATCGAGTGGCGAATGCAGATTTATCTGAAATATTAACCCCCACCTTTAGCAAAAACTACCGAAGATGGTAGCATTACTGGTTCTCCGAACAATCATTCTTTACAAGATGGGTTATGTGCGATAATTACTTTACCCTACCCCTACATTATTCGTTCACCCCTTTTCCCCTGTTCTCGATACCAAAGACGAATTCCCTGATAACAAATATTGGTAATGCGCTAAAACCTGTGCATTGGATTTAGCTCCCTTTTCAGCAATTGTATTCATATTCCAACACGAAAATGATCGCCTTTTGTACGATCCTAAAATTTGCCGAGATGAAATATGCAAATAATTGAAGGTTTTTCCCAGGTCGTGCATTCTATCTATCAGAATGGCAACGCGTATGGCCGACATCGATGATTTCCTACGGCGGGCAGCCCGGGATGAAGCCACCCGCATGGATTCGGTTGTCTGTGAGCGGCTCATGCTTGGATATTACGATTTTGTCTACCACTTGGCCTGCTCCTTCCTGGGCGATCCCGACGAAGCGGAAGACGCCGCCCAGGAGACGTTCTTACAGGCCACGCTGCACATCGGCCAGTACGAATGCGGGACGAACCTGAAAAGCTGGATTGCGAAAATCACCATCAATACCTGCCGCATGAAATACCGCAAGCAGAAAGCGCGCCGGCGGCTTGAGGATTTCCTCAAGCGCCTGACCCTCCCTATGACCCTTTCGCAGCCGACACCCGAAGAGCGCACCATTACCAGTGATCAGCGGCGACTGCTTCAGCAGGCAGTAGACGGGCTGGATGAGAAGCACCGGCTGCCCGTCCTGTTGCGATACGTTCACGGGCTGACTGTGCCGGAGATCGCACAGGCGCTTTCAGAAAAGGAAGGTACCATCCACTCCCGCCTGCATTACGCCCACCGGAAACTGCGCGAACGGCTGGGCCATCACTTTGCTGAGGAGTATGGAACAGAAGGGGGTGAACGATGAACCTGACCCACGCAACCGTTCAGGAACGGATCCAATCTGGTAAGCCGCTTAGCGAAGCGGAACAGGCCGAGATTGACGGGCATCTGGCAAACAGCCTAGAGTGCCGCGCCTTCGCTGCCTTCCACCGGCAGCTCGCCGAGCAACTACCCGCTATTTATCCGCAGGCGCATCATAGTGTTCAGGCAGTACGAGAAAAGGCCCGCAGCATTGAGGGCCGCCTGAGCAAACGGCGCAGGCGCGATCAGTTTCTCCAATTGACCTTCTCCACCACCGGGATCGCGGGAACGATCGTGTTGCTGCTGGTCGTCCTCTCCTTGCTGTCTGGGATGCTGGCGGGAACACCGGAAGAAACCACGCCCGTTGCGGCAGTAGTCGAACACCAGACAGCGGAGTCTGAGCAAACGACGACGGATATCCAACCCTCCGCTGCGCCCTTGTCCACACAAATGCCCACTGCCCCTGTAGTTCCAATGAGAACGCTGCCTGCGGGCAAGCCGCAGCCGACCGCAACGAAAGCTAGCCGTGAGGAAAGGACAGCAGTACGGGCACTGGCCTTGAACGGCGAGACGGTCTATGTTGGCAGCGGCTCCCGCCTGCTTGCAATCGACATCCGGCAGCCAACCCAACCGCTACTACTGGCACAGAGCGAAGCACTGCCCGGCGAGGTGAACCGGGTGCTCCGTATCCCTGCCCAAGCCTCGTCGCGCATCGCGGCTTCTGCCGGGCGCTATCTGGCCGTCTTCGACCCCTCTACAAAAGGCGAATTGAGCCTGCTGACGCAAAGCAAGCTGCCCGGGCCGGTCAACTCGCTGCTGCTTGAGATCGGCCCGCACCGCATCTACGCGGGCGGCGTGCTGCAAGGCGACTCGAACCGGGGATATATCGCGGTACTCGACGCTATGCAGCCGGATGTGTTGACTTTGCTGGACACGGTCGAGGTGGACGCGCCAGTGCAGAGCCTGGCGCTGACCGGCAGTACCCTGTATGCCGCGCTTGCCGGTGACGCACCGGGGATCAGCGCGATGCCCGCCCTGGACGGACAGTTGGGTGAGCCGGATGTGGTGATCGAGAATATACCGGTCAGCGGCATAGCTGTTACCCAGGGCGTTTTGTATCTGGCGGCGGACGGCGAAATCCTTGCCTACCGCCTGGATAATCCATACCAGCCTGAGTTTGCCAGGATGATCGATCGCGCCGGGGATGCGCCGCTGCCGGAGAACATTCACGGCTTCGAGCTGCGTCCCAGCCGTATCTACGCCGCCGGCACGGACCGATCCGGGCAGCCACTACGCATGAAAATACCGCTGCCCGAACCCATCCTGACCGGTTCCGTGGTCGATACTGCCTCCTGCATCACCGTGGCAAATGGGATGATGCTGGTCGCCGGGGAGCCGGGGGCAGATGTCGCTTTGGAAATTTACAGCATTATCGATCCGCGGGGCCTGACGCTGCTTGGCGTGTATTCGGAAGATTTACCGTAGTTCGATTGGAGAGGCGCAATGAACACCCTCACCCGTTTCAACCAGCAGATATTGCAGGACCAGGACGATGCCTATACCCTGGCATGGTATCTGTTAGGTGATGAGGCGGAGGCCGAAGCGGTCTTGCAGAAGGCCGTCGAGGCAGCCTATCACTGCTTTGAATCGCGCCAGATCAACTGCCATTTGCTGATCCTCAAGCAGGTGGTAAATCAATGCCGGGAACGGAAGCCGGTTACTTGCAGCTCACTTGGAGCTGACATATTCGACAATCAACAAATTGTCATTCAACAAAAGCTTGTGGTATTGATTCTCATCGACATTCTACGATTAAGTTATCCAGAGGCATCGATAATTACTGGAATTCCACTTCAAAAAATTGGTCCCTTGCTAGCCAGGGCACGCAAGCAAAAGAAGGACTAAAAAATTGCGGATTAATGAACTGAATTGGAGGAAAAATGATATCAAAACACAGAAAGACACCCGATCACGTCACTTTCATAATCGTCGGCATTTTCTCGCTCGCAGGCAGCCAAGTCACCGAAGGAATATCCTGGCCTATCGGGATCTTATTTCGAGGGATTTTTCTAGCGGTGGCATTTTTTAGTTGCAGTATTGCAGTCTACCTTTACGACAGGTCCCGAAAAATATGAAAACATTGCTCGAATGCACCTTCTTGATTTGTGCTGTGATCCTCCTTTCTGGCTGCGCACCACCGCAACCCATCCCGGTTCAGCCAATTGATGCTCAGAATACTGTTTTTCAGATGGTTACCAGCAGCCAAGCCCCGGAGACAGGCGCATCCTATTTGATGCTCGGCAGTCGCCCGGGGTTTCTTGGACACGTGATTGCCTATTGGATGTGCCGTCCTGCCGCGCCAAATTCTCCAGCGGCGATCATTTCCGGGTATGAGATCGTCCAGAAGTTTCGGGGACAGGAAGGAAAATCGAGCTTAGGAATAGAATTCGAGGAGGCATTGCCTGCCGCAAATTCCCTTATCGAATTCATCGCAGACGCTCAAATCCGGGGAAGCGAGAAGAGAAATGTCCTTTTTGGCCGCATTCTCTCCCCTGAAGTTCGAGCCTTAGAAGTTGTTTATGCTGACGACCAGCGGCTGCACTGGCAAGTGGTAGGTAATGGATTTCTCCTCTTTCGCCAGGAACCGGTGGATTGGACCGAACTGCTAATACTTGGCGAAAATAACCAGGAGTTAAAGACGTATGATCTGACCCTCGAAAACCCTACCCGCTCTGAGCGAGATGAGCATGGGGAACAGAACTGCCCCGAAGACACTTCTCGCATTCCTGCCCCTGCCACCACGATACCATCTATGACCGATACAACTGTTACAAGGCAAATCCCAAGCGAAACGCCACTGCCATCCTCCACGGTTCGCCCAACCGCTACAATTACACCTGATCCAACCAAAACTCCAGCTCCACCTTCTCAAACCCCAACCACTGCGCTAACGCAGTCCGCTGATAACAATATCAGTTTTGCTGCCGGAATGTCCACTGAAGGACGCTTCGTGGCATTTACCTCCTATAACGATCGCCTTGTGCCGGATGACACGAACGGTATGCCGGATGCCTTTGTCTTCGACCGAGAAACGAGGACAATAGAAAGGGTTAGTGTGACCAGCAATGGTGAGGAACTTCCGGGCTGGACCTTTGCGAGTTCTATATCCGCCGATGGGCGCTTTGTGCTCTTCACCTCCGATAGTCGGACCATGCCTCTTTTTGACAGTAATCTGCCTGGCGGACTGTTCCTCCACGACCGCCATACCGGTCAAACCGAATTGCTCGGTAAGGAACTAGGCTATGGAATGACGGACTATACCATCATGAATGGGAAAATCTCTGCGGATGGGCGGTTTGTCATTATGGAAGTGGTAAACATCCATTGGAGTGTGTTTCTGTTGGATCGCCAGACGAATGTGGTCAAGCGGCTCAGCGAGGCGCCGGATGGAGACCCGGCAAATGGTGACAGTACCACAACCGCAATGACACCGGATGGACGCTGGATTGCCTTTCTCTCCCAGGCAAGCAACCTGGCTCCTGATGATGACCCATGTAGTATGGGGGAACGCTGGCAGTGCGCGGATCTGTTTGTCTATGATCGGGTGAATGCAAAACTGGAACGCATCCCGGTCGGGTTTGGTATGTGTCTGGGCTGTCCGGCTGATCGGTTGGCCATCTCCGCTGACGGACGCTGGATCGCTTACAACGATATGGACGATCAAAACCGTTTTCTGGTCAGAGTATATGACCGCCAGACTCAGCAGACAAAAACCGTTTGCGCAGACAACGAAGGCAACTGCTCCGGGCACACTCCGGCAATCTCCGCTGATGGACGCTGGCTGGCCTTTGCCGCTCAGCAGGTCTTCGTTCAAGAACAGCAGACCGGCCAAATTCAGCAGGTCAGTATTACTCAGGATGGGCAGCCAGCGGATGACGTCAGCGGAATGATCAACTTACAGGGCGAAGGGTTTAGCAGTGACGTGCAGATATCGGGAGATGGCCAGTGGATTGCATTCAGTTCAGTAGCTAGCAATCTGCTTCCGGAAGGGGTGGAGAAGCAAAGCTGCACCCTGTTCTTGGATCGCCCATACCCATGCTTCGATTTGTTCATGAAGCATCGAGAAAGCGGTGAAATCATATGGATCAATACCCAACAACCATGAGGCAAAGATACCAGTGGCAGAGGGGTACGGTTAATTTGTTGGCTGTTCTGTTCTTAGCCCTTCCCGGACTCCTCGCAGCTTGCCAGCGGCCTCTTCCCGCGAACCTGCTTCCCACCGAGAAACCTTCAATTTCTACCAATACACCGGTCATCGAACCAACTTTCACGGCAACCGCGCCAATACCGGAAACCGCCACGCCCGAAATATCCCCAACCACTTTGGTTGAAACCTCCAACACCCCGCTGATGACGCGCGATGTTGCCATCGCCTTCCAATACTGGCAGGCACAGTTGGTGGCTTTTGGCGGGCTGAATCCCGCTCCCGGTGGCTGCAACCCTTGCGGCGAGACCTGGACGTGGGATGGAAAGTTCTGGACGCGCCAGACTCCCGCGCATTCACCCCCGGCAAGAACAGCCGCCGCGATGGCCTTTGATGTTGCCAACAACGCGGTATTGTTGTTTGGCGGGCAGGCAGGGCAGGAGTCGTTAGATGATACCTGGCTGTGGGATGGGCAGGATTGGCTACAGCTTCACCCTTCCATCATGCCATCGCCGCGCTCGAATGCAATCATGTCGGTGGACTACGCTCGAAATCAGGTTGTCTTATGGGGCGGGTGGCGCTGGGACGCAGGCCGAAACGATTACACCTACCTGTCGGATACCTGGACGTGGGATGGCAAGGATTGGACCGAGCATGACGTACCCGGCCCTGAGAGCGGCCCTATTCCGCCGCCCAGCATGACGTACGATGGGAACCTCGACAAGGTGGTGATGTGGCAGTATGGTGATGGGTTGTGGGCCTGGGACGGCGCTGCCTGGGAGAACATGCCGCTGGTTGACGGCCCGGATCCATTCACCGAGGGGCAGCTTGGCTTTGATGAAACCCGCTACTACCGCCGGCTGGTGCTGCGCGGAACTTCTGGCGCTGATCCCTCCTCATCGATCAAAACCTGGACCTTTGACGGCACAACCTGGGAATTGGTCGATGAGCAAACCACAGGTGAGGGAAATTATCAGGATGCACGGATGGTCTACGCCTTCGCGCATCAGGCGCTGCTGCTCGTCACGCCTTCTGGGGGAAAATTCGGGCCGTCTGGCCAGGGCGTGCTGGCCTGGGATCGTTCCACCTGGGTAGATGCTTCCACATATGTCGCGCCACCGCCGCCCGTATTGGAAACCAGGAATAGCCTGTATACCTCCAACCGGACTGATCTGGCCATTTGTGTGCAGGTGGAAGACCCTACGATGAAAGATAAGCAAAACGAGTTTCGCGATTCGATATATCAGTTATTGGATACCAAAATTCGCCAAAATCCCAAATGGGATGAGAATTATGGGGAATTCGCGTACCGGGTAGACGCGGGATGCCCGAGTGGGCCAGGACTGCTGAAGAACGTTGATTATCCAAGTGCGTATAAGGTGCATGTTTATGTAATGGATACAGCGGCTGTAGAGGAAATCACCAGCCAGATGAAAGCACAGGGATTTTATGATCCTTCTGGTCCGCAGATGTATGAAATGTTTGGAGAAGGCCGGAGTGACAGCTTCGCGCCGGTCACCTTTGCGCTCTATTTGACAGCAGATCAAATGGAAGACTTGGATGCCCTGGAGCAGCAGCTTTCGCGTGCTCTCGGATTGCCATAACTTGGGAAATTTTTGAAGGTTTTCCACTTTCACCGCATTCTATATTTACAGCAAGCATGCTTGGTTGGTCCTCTGTAGAAACCAGACAGCTTCTGCACCCGTCACGCCGCAATCAGAGAGTGAGGGAACCATGATGAAACGCATTTTCTCGATCTTCGTAATGGCGCTTCTGGCCGGATGCCTGCCTGCTACTCAGGCATTGACGGCAACAAGCGTTCCTCCAACATCGATAGCCACTGCCATTGTGACAACGGCAGTACCAGCGGTGACAACAGAAGCCACATTCACAGCCGAAGCCACCGTTACCATTGTTCCGCAGGCAACACCCACCGCTTCTCCCCAATCGAGCGTATTGAAAGACTGCCCACCATCGGATCCTGTGCCTTTCCATCCACCGGCAGGCGTGGTGATGGTGAGCGAAGAGCAAGCCTGGTATTGGGATGAAAAGGAAAGCCAATTACTGTCCTATCCACTACCGGATCCGGATGGCGGGAAGTGGCGCCAGATCGAGATCAGCGCGGATGGACGCTTTGTGGCCTATCAGATGCCCGCGGCTGACCCGCCGCCGACCTCCCGCCCGCCTTTATATAGCTCGGCCGCTGGACAGCGCGACCAGGAACTCTGGCTGCTCGACCTCCAAAGCGGGCAGTCGCGGCAGATTGCCGGACCTCCACCGGATGAAACCGTGCGGCGTTACCCGGATGAAACCGAATTTTCTTATGAAGCCCGCTGGGTTGACGGCTCGCACCTGCTGGGCTTTGCCAGCCATCCCGCGAACGGCGAGACCCCAACCTATGAAGCCTATCATCTATTGGATGCGGATACCAACCGCACCTGGACGTTGCTCCCAGGGGGCGAAGTGGGGGCGGTGATCTTCCGACCCGATGAAGCGCAGGCTGCCGCGATCGCAACCTCTGGGGTTTGGAATGACACGCAGGGCGAGCTGCGCCTGATTGAAGTTGCCAGCGGCAAAGTGGAACGGAGTATTCCCCTCGAATTGAAGTACAGCGGGCGCTGGCAGCGGCTTTCCTATGCACCCGATGGCCGCCACGTCGCGGTGATGGTCAGCAGCGGGATTGCCGTCATCGACACCGCTACAGGCGAGATGCAAAACGTACCGCTGGAATTCAACTGCCAGGGTCCCGGCAGCGGATTCTGCTCTCTACCCGAACCAGTTTGGGCAGAAGATGGGCAGTCGTTTACCGTATGGGTGGAACGCGAACCGCCAGCCGGATCTACCGTGCCAATTCAAGTGACTCAGTACATGGTTTCCTGGTCCGCCAACGGAAATTTGACGATCCAAGCCGGGATAACGATCAACACCGGTTGGGGGCCACGCTCTCTTTCGCCGGATGGACAATTCTTGCTGTTCGCCTCACCCGAAGAGCAATTGCAGCCCGGCGGAAAACCAGACACGATCATTACCTTTATCCAGCCCTTGCAGGGCGGTGAACCAGTGCGCTACCTGGAAGCGAAAAATACCTATCCAGGGCGATGGTCACCAGACAGCCGCCGCTTCTTGATCACTGAGACACGCTACTCCACAAATATCAAAACATTATCCTTGGCTGTGGGGCACGTTTGCGAACAGCCCACTGTCCTGCCCTTACCCGAAACCGGCTGGCTATCCAGCGCAACCTGGATGGATGCCGACAGCTTCCTGGCCCTGTTTGGTGAAGAGACAGCGGAACCCACGCAGTGGCAGTATACCCTTTACCGTTACCGTCTGAATGACCGAAACTTTCTGAAACTTGCGTCGTTCACCGCTTCGTCTACCAGCCTCTCAATGTTCCCGATCAACGAGGAGTAAAGCGATGTCTCTGCTGAAAAGAACGGCCCACCTTCTGGTGGCTTTCTTCCTGCTCTGCACCCACCTGGCCGCCTGTGCGCCGCTCGCGGTTCCCACCGCTGCTCCAGCAATAACGGCGGAAGGTCCAACCGTCCAACCATCTAAGACATCGACGAAAGCGCCAACGGTCACCGCAAACGGCCCCACCGTCCGCCCTCCGACCGCGACTCCTCAACCCACTCCTACCCAGGATTTTCAATCAAGCGAAGATCCGGTGATCTTTGCCGATCCGGAGGGCCGGGTGCTGCGCCTCGATTTATCAACGGGAGAGCAAACGGCGCTGTCGGATGCAGGCGTCTTTCTCCCGGGTGACCTGCTCCAGCCCTACCCCTTTGGACAGCACCCCGCCGCGTGGACGCCGGTGCTGTCCCCGGATCAACGTTTCCTGGCCCTGCCCGATCCTGCCGGCAGCGGGACCTGGCTGATCGATCTGACCGGAGAAGATTCCGCCCGGAAGCTGATCGATATACCCGCAGCCGTAAGCTGGTCTCCGGATAGTGATGTGATCGCCTGGATAGACGGAAGCCAGCTCTACACCCAGGATATTTCCGGAGAAGCGCCGCGGACACTGGCCTCGAGCGATGGGCTGATCAACGTCGCCTGGTCACCGCAAGGGCAGTCGATTGCCGTGGTTTCCAGCGTAACCGACCAGCAGATCAGTCTCTC
>JAEYTI010000151.1 GCA_023434145.1 Chloroflexota bacterium
TAGTCTGTCAAAGTTCATTCATTAATTGGTGGCGAGGAATAAGGACTCGTAAAAATCCTTAAAGTTGCTATCAGGAATACCAGAGACCTGTCCATCGCCAACTTCAATGACCATCCATTGACCAGTCTCCCGCTGTGCTAAATCAATCGTATAAAAATTGCTTGGGAAGATTTTTACGATGTTCATCACTACATCTTCAAAATCGCTTTTTGAGTATTCAATATCGAACCCTTCCCAGTAGGGATGAACGGATACAATCTGCTTGTTGAAAATAAAAACTCTTAATTCTTTCGCAACAGCCATTCCACTTTGTGGATGATGACCGATTATCTGGAATGGAATAAATTCTCGATACACTAATCCGCCAACCAGATCATCCTCCTGTAACTCAATAAATCTATTTGTAACCCGCTCTATATCCCGAACGTTCTCAGCCGAGGGGATAAAACAGGCTTCCGACCAATAATGCTTCTGAGACTTCACATAATCTTTAAGCATAATCGGGGCATTCCCAAACTCGGAATGAAGAGAACTGGCGATCTCATTTATCGAAGTATTGGGAGGAAACCAGATGGTTTTCGGGGTTACAGCCTGGATAAAAAGATAAGCCCTTGGCAGGTAATGGGCATTCAGGTATTCATCGGGGTTGTTTACCAAGAAAAGATTGCGTTTTTTCAGTGCTTCAAACAAAGTGTGATAGGCGGTTTCTTTCAGCATCCAGCCACGATAAATGACGGGTGTAGGAGCTTCATAGGTGGCGATTGCTTTCAGGCTACCCCTTATATCGCCCATTGATAGAAGATCGTCACTAAATAAATTTGCTTCAAACCCCACAAGTTTTGCTGCCTCATACTCATCCTCAAACATTTCGTTTGGTTTTTGCGGGGCAACTGGAGAATTGCAGAACAGAATGATGGGCTTGGGCTTCATGGTAAATAATCCTTCAGCATAGGCAACTGAACAATCTTCTCTGAATGAGCCAGGTAAAAACCATGCAGAACACTTCTTGGGCCTGTCATTATTGTACTAAAATGGCTTGCTAGACCCCAAATAAAAAAGAGAAGAACCATGAGAAGAAAGTACATCGTTCACTTATCCAACGCAGAGCAAGACTTTCTAGAAAGACTGGTGAAAACTGGCAATGCTCCCGCTCGAAAACTAACAAGAGCCTGGATTTTGTTGAAATCCAACGCCAGCGAAGATGGCCAGAGCTGGTCTTACGAACAGATATGTCAAGCCTATGATGTTTCTCAGGTAACAGTTTATCAAGTTCGAAAAAGTTATGTTGAAAATGGGCTAGACAAGACAATCAACCGAAAAAAGCCTGAGCGAGAATATGAACGCTGCTTAGATGGGGAAGCCGAAGCACATCTGATTGCCCTAGCATGTGGTGAGCCTCCGAATGGGCAAGAACGGTGGACTCTGCGTTTATTGCGAGATCGAATGATCAAATTAGAGTATGTGGAAGATGTTTCCCATGAAACGATCCGCACTACCCTCAAAAAAACGAACTTAAACCTTGGTTGAAAGAGGAATGGTGCATCCCGCCAAAAGCCAATGCTGAATTTGTTTGCTGCATGGAAGATGTGCTGGAGGTGTATAAACGACCATACGATCCCAAAAGGCCACAAGTGTGCATGGATGAAACCACCAAACAACTCCTGGCAGACAGTCAGGAACCGCTTCCAATAAAACCTGGGCATCCAGAACGGTATGATTACGAATATGAACGGGAAGGGGTAGCCAACCTGTTCATGTTTTTTGAGCCATTGGCTGGAAAACGGCATGTGAAGGTAACGGATCATCGTACCAAAAAGGATTGGGCAGAGGCGATGCGGGAATTGTCCGATGTTTATTATCCTGACGCCGAAGTTATTGTTGTAGTGTTAGATAACCTCAATACCCATTCGCCAGCCTCGTTTTATGAAGCCTTTGAACCCGAAGAGGCCAGGCGATTGGTGAACCGTTTTGAATTTCACCATACACCCAAACATGGCAGTTGGCTCAATATGGCTGAAATCGAACTCAGCGTTCTTTCTCGGCAATGTTTAGCGGGTCGCATTCCCGACAAGGCGATTTTAGCGTCTAAAGTAGGTGCTTGGGAAGCAGAACGAAATGGTTCAGTTGTTAAAGTTCACTGGCGATTTACGACTGCTGATGCCCGCATAAAGTTAAAGCATCTCTACCCTAAAATTGAGGTTTGACAGACTACTAGTATAATTTTATAACCGCTCTTATAAACAACCAACGGTACAAATGGACTCAAATCAGTTATATCAAGCGCATCAGGCATCCTGGAAAACACTTTCCGATCTGCTCGTCCGCGCGGAGCGTGACATCCGGCAGCTATCGCCGCAGGAGATCGAGCAGATGGGGCAGCTCTATCGCGTTGCCAGCTCAGACCTGGCTCTGGCGCAGCGTGACTTTCCGCGCCACCCGGTGACCAAATACCTCAACCAGCTTGTCGCACGCGGTCACGCGGTGATCTACCGCTCCGAACCACTGGCGGGCAGTCACTTGCGCCGCTTTGTCAACCAGGACTTCCCTCGAGTATATCGCGAAATGCTGCCGTTTACCTTAACTGCCTCACTGCTGTTTTGGGTCCCTGCCATTCTCGCTTTCTTCATTATCATGGTCCAGCCGGATACCGGACGTTGGCTGCTGCCGGAGAATGCTTACAGTATGCGCGAGATGATCGAAGGCGGCGAGTTGTGGACGGATATCCCGCTAGAAGAGCGGCCTTTTGCCTCTTCCTTTATCATGCGCAACAACATTCAGGTGGCTTTTCTGGCGTTTGGCGGCGGGCTGCTGGCCGGTCTGTACACGGTGTGGATCATGGCGCTCAACGGGCTGATACTCGGCGGCATTCTGGGGCTGACGGCGCACTACGGACTGGGCTTCGACCTGGGCACGTTTGTGATCGGGCACGGGGTGATCGAGCTGAGCGTGATCATGATGGCAGGTGGAGCGGGCCTCATGCTGGGCTGGGCGATCATCCACCCCGGCTTGCTGCGCCGCGCGGACGCAATCCGGGTGGCCGCCAACCGCTCGGTGCTGATCGTGATCGGCTGCGTGCCGCTGCTGGTGGTCGCGGGCATCATCGAGGGCTTTCTTTCGCCCGCCGATCACATCCACTGGGCGGTAAAGTGGGGCGTGGGGCTGCTCACCGGCGTTCTGTTGTACAGCTATCTCTTCCTGACGGGCCGTCCGGCGCAGTTGAAATGGCAGCAGGCGCCAAATGTTACAGAAGGGTCTGCGCTTTCAACTCCAGGTAGCGATTGATCACTTCCGTAGAGAGCTTGTTGGCGGGCGCATCCAGCACCAAAACGCCTTGCTGGCGCAGCCGGTCGAGCGTCAGGCGGCGTTCTTCGAGCACCTGCCCGGCAGCGGCACGCTGGTAAGCGGTCAGCGAGTTGTTGGGGCGCAAGCGCGCGGCTTCCACCACGTCCGGGTCGGAGATGGTGACGATCAGCAGCAGGTTCGAGCGGCGCAAAATGGCCGCGTGGGCTGCCAGGCTTTCCATCCCCGCGCCGCTGCTGATATCGGTGAACAGCACGATCAGCGAGCGCCGGCGCTGCTTGAGCGCCATGTAGTTCAATGCATATTGGTAATCCGGCTCCACCGGCTCGGGGCGCACAGCGTAGAGCACTTCTAGCGCTTTGTAGAACTGGCCCTTGCCCTGCCCGGGTGAGAGAAACGCGCCGATCTGGTCGGCAAAGGTCATCAGGCCCACTTTGTCACCCTTGCCAGTGGCAACATAGGTCAGCAGCAAGCTGGCGTTGATCACGTAATCCAGCTTGGAGATTCGCTCCACCGGGCTTTGCATCATGCGCCCGGTATCAATCGCCAGGAATACGTTCTGGCTGCGCTCGGTCTCGTACTCGGTGGTGATAGGGCGGTTGCGGCGGGCGGTGGCCTTCCAATCGATGCGTCGGAAGTCGTCATCGGGCTGGTATTCGCGCAGGCGTTCGTACTCGGTGCCCTCACCGCGCTGGCGGCTGTGGCGCAGGCCCATCTCTTGCAAGCGGTTGCGCCGCAGCAGTAGATCGTAGCGCTGCACGTCGAGCAGGTTGGGGTAAACCCGCACCTCCGCCTCGGCGGGCACGCGCTGCTGCCGGATGAGCAGCCCCAGCGGACCCTGCCAGCGCAGGGTAAAGCTTCCAAAGCGGTACATGCCGCGATTGAGCGGGGTGACGGTGTACTGCCCGGTCCACTCCTGGCGCGGGGCGCACGCGCCTTCAAACACGCGCTGGCTAACGGTAAACGCATCCGGCGGCTCGTCGCGGAGGGAGAAGATGATCGCGCGCCGCCCATTGTTGCGCAGGCGGATTGCGATGCGGTTCTCGATGCCCAGGTTGAGTTTTTGCTGGTGTTCTCGCCAGATTTCGATCCGCTGCACCGGCTCTGCCAGCCGCCCGTCGATGATGATCAACAAGATGCAGAGCAGCAGATACCAGAAGGCTGCCTGAATCAGCACCGCCAGCCAGGTCGCCAGGGCGATCAGCGGTGCGGTGATGAGCAGGAGCAAGATTGCGCGCCGGGTAAGCTGCATGGCTACCTGGGCACTTCCGTCTGCCCCAGCACGCGCCCGATTACGGCGTCGGCGTCCAGGCCTTCGATCTCCGCCTCAGGCTTAAGGATCAGGCGGTGTCGCAGCACCGGCGGAACCACGAACTTTACGTCGTCTGGAGTCACGTATTCGCGCCCGTTCAGACCGGCGCAAGCTTTGGCAGCCAGCAGAATGTGGATGGCCGAGCGAGTGCTGGCCCCCAGCACAATATCCGGCGACTGGCGCGTAGCGGCACTGATTCGGGCGATGTAATCGACGATGCCTTCTTCTACCACAATGGCGTTCACCGCCTCACGGATCGCCGGGAACACTTCGACTGGCAGAACGGAGCGGAGCCCGGCGGCTTCGAGGTTGTGCGCGTCGAAACCCTGGTGGTAGCGGCGCAGCACTTCTTTCTCTACCTCGGCGGGCGAAACCGGCACGCGGACTTTGAACATAAAGCGGTCGAGCTGCGCTTCGGGCAGAGGATAGGTGCCCTCATACTCAATCGGGTTCTGCGTGGCGATGACCATAAACGGGCTGCCAAGCGGGTAGCGCTCGCCGTCCAGATTGATCTGCCGCTCTTCCATCGCCTCCAGCAGCGCGGACTGCGTCTTTGCGGGGGCGCGGTTGATCTCGTCTGCCAGCAGGATCTGCGTGAAGATGGGACCCTTGCGCAGATAGAAGGCGTTGGTGGTCAGATTGAACACGTTGGTGCCGAGGATGTCCGATGGCATCAGGTCAGGCGTAAACTGCACGCGGCTGAAATGTGCCTGGATCAGGTTGGCCAGTGTCTTTGCCATCAACGTCTTGGCAGTGCCGGGCACGCCCTCCAGCAGCACATGCCCGCCGCTGGACAGCGCGATGACCAGCTGCTCAAAAGGTTCTTCCAGGCCAACGATCACTTTATCGGCTTCCGAGCGCAGGTTTTGATAGAGTTCCGATAAGTTTGGGATGCTCATAAATGCTCCTTCTGGCTTTTTTCTTTGTTTTGGAGTTTGAATCCTCAGGCGTTCATAACTCCAAAACCTTTTGAGTCGTCAGCGTTCCATTTGGGCAAGCCAGTCGGCTGCCTCGCGTGCCAGGTGTACCACCTGCACATCGGTGAAGTTTTTGCCATCCAGCCGCCGCAGCAGATTCAGCAAGGCCGCGCTGTCGACTGATGGGTTGTACTGCGTGAGCTGCTCCACATAGTCCGCATCGGGCAGGCCGGGGTCCATGCGGTAGCGGCGGCCGTAGGCGCGCTTGATGGCGGTATGGTAGTGCTGCATCAGCGCCCGGCGGTGACCTGCCCGGCGGTTGAGGTTTGCCAGCGCGGTGACGTATTCCAGCGCGCCGCGCCGCTGCTGCTCCTGCGCCAATGGCACGGGGCGACCAAACGGCCTTCCCGCCAGCAGTAGCCCCAGGAAGATAACCCCGGCGGCAAACAGAATGGCAAACCCCGATGGGGTGCGGGTCAGCCAGGCTTCGAGGCCGTAACTTTCTTCTCCACCGGCGCCGCGCTCTCCGTGATGCCATTCGTCGATCCAGATGGAACTGCCTTTGGGGATCAGCGAGAGCAGGTTGATCGCCAGGGCCGCGTTGCCGGGGTCTTTCAATCCCCTGTTGGTGAGGAAACCCGAGTCGGAGACAAGGATCACCGAGCCGTTGTGACGCTCCATACGCAGCGCCACGAGCCCATCATCGACTGCCAGCAGCGGTTGAACAACCGTGTCTTTGGGAACAAGGGTGTACTGGATTTTCAGCTCTGCAGACTCGAGCACCGGCGGAGCGAAGAATACCGGCGCAACCGGGGCAACAGAATAGTCCCGCAACGGGGTAAAGCTGGTTTGAATATCGAGCGGGCTGCTGGAAAGAGGGCGCCAGATCTGCCGCGCGGCGAGGAACAGGATGCCGCCTGTTTCTTCCAGCCAGCCGTCCAGCACTTTCCACTCCTGGCCGGTGATGCTGTCGATGATGCCCGGCTCCAGGATCAAGACGGCTTCGATCCCATCCGGTACGGCATAGCGCGAGCCGGATTCGTTGGATACCCGGTAGCCCGACTCTGCCAGCCAC
This sequence comes from Chloroflexota bacterium, assembly GCA_023434145.1. GTDB lineage: Bacteria > Chloroflexota > Anaerolineae > Anaerolineales > Anaerolineaceae > DSYU01. Next base: position 6,605 of record JAEYTI010000151.1, read on the forward strand.
AAGCGCAGTGCCCGCGCCCCTTCTGGCTTGTTGGAGTTGGTGGAAAGCGGCGGGATCTCCTCCGCCTTGCCCGCGAACAGTCCGGCGGCGCCCGCAATAACCAGGAGGAGCAGCAGCACGCCCAGGGGGACCATCACATCACGCCGGAGCTTCATTCTTTCGTCTCCTCCAGCGCTGTCACGTGCCCGGCATATTCCTTGTAACCGGCCTCGTCCAATGGGTGGTAGCCGTACCAGACGCGGTCGAAGGTATCCACCACTTCTTTCAGGTGATTCGCCAGCTCGGGGCGGTCGCGCACCTGGCGCAGGTATTCGCGGTTGGTCTGCGCTCGGTTGTAGCGCAGCACGCCGCGCTCGTCGAGCAGCAGCAGCGCGGAAAGGTACAGATAGCGCAGGGCGTGGCGGTAATCACCGCTGCCCGAAAGCTCAAGCGCCTTCTGGTTGGCCAGTCGCGACGAGAGAATTTCGCCTTCGCCGGTGGCCGCTTCGGCCAGTTCCACTTCGTTGAACAGGTTGCGCAGCGAATCGCGGAAGACGAAACCCAGCACCGCGGCCAGCAGCAGCGCCGTCACCGCGATGGTGATCTCCACCGGGATGCCGCCCGAAATTTCCATATCGCCGAACAGCAGATCCAGCAGGCGGTTAATGGCATTGCTCAGCCACTGCAAGATGCGCTGGATGAAGTTGAGATCTTCGGGCACTTCACGAAACTCGGGCCGTGCGAGGATCTGGCGCAGCAATTCCGATTCTTGTGCCCCGCCGGGGGCGGTTTGCAGCGAGCGGGTCTGTTTGAGCGCGGAAAGATACGTGGCAAGGGCATCCGGCTGGGGCGGGTTTGCTTCGAGCAAGGCGACGATGTAACTCGTATCCACCCGCGCGCCCGTCTGGCCCGGCAGAGTCACCTCCGTGATGCCGCGCCAGCGTTCCGCCTGGGTTTGCCAATTTGCGCTGTCAGCAGGCGGGTTGGTATCCAGCCAGGCGAGCGTCTGATCGACTTGGCGCCAGAAGGCATCCGCGGAGACGGCCTGTGCGGGTGGTCCGGCGGAGACGATCATCACGCGCATCAAACCGAGGGCGACGAGCGCGCATGCCAAAGCGACTGCCAGAGCAGGCCAGATGCTGGAGTTCCTTTTCGTGAAAGCGGCAGGTGCCATGCCTGCTGCTGACCGGTAAATTCGCTGCAACGCGATCAACCTTCCTCTGGACGGTTACGGTAGGTACGTGGGGCCCATCGCCGCCATAAAAGCGCCCATCAACAAGGCGAAAACGATGAAGTAGATGGCGACGGCCATCAGGGAGATTAAGACGAAGTAGCTCAGCTCTTCTTTGGTCACCAGGGGGCCATCGGGGATAGCAGGGGCATGTGCGGCAAGCTCCAGCGCATTTACTGGCGCTTCACTATCCTGGCTGGCCATCAGCGCCAGATCGAAGCCTTCCTGGCGAATGCGTAGATCGAAATAGGCCAGGGTAGCGCAGGTGGCAGCGAGGGGCAGGTACAGCAGCGAGAGGAAAAGGGTCAGCACCGAGGTAGAGATAGACTGGAGTGCGGTGGTTGATGCCAGGTTGGCAGCGGATGCGCCTTGCAGCAGGGAGGATTGAAGCCACATGGCGACGATCTGCACCGGGCCTTGCACCACCAGCAGGTTGAACAGCATCAGCAGCATGAAGAAGCCCACCAGCCACCAGAAGCGGCGGCGGGCCATCTCCCACGCCCGGCGGATGGCATTGGTGGCATCGCGGCGCTCGATCACGATGATCGGCGCAATCAGCGGCGATACGACGATACCAGCGAAGAACAACATCCCTAACCCCGTGAACCATCCAATACACGGGACCATAAACCAGATCATCAATGGTATCGAGAGGAGCGCTACCAGGAGCATCGCTCCTAACAGCGAACCCCACGATCCTTTGATCTTCTCATACGAGCCCTGGATGGAGACCTCTTCGCCCAGGTAGCTGTCGACAATCGCGCGAGTGAGCGCAGCGGTTGCCAGGCCCGTCACGAAGATGAAAGAGAGGACCCCAACAACCACTGTGATGAGCGAGGTCCCCGTCGACATGGCGGTGAGGGCGGTGTAATCGGAGGTGGAGGAGTTTATGATGCTCGAGTAGAAGAAGACGTTGATGATGAGTTGGATAAGCTGGAGCGGCACCTGCGCCACGGCGATGATGCCCACAAACTTGAGAAAATTGTTGCGGTAGAGCCGGATGGCCTGGTCAAACAATTCGATGATGCCGCGCGGTTTTAATTCGATCGCTGTGCTCGTGACCATGAACGTCCCCTATTTTCTTAGTTTGATAGACGAATTATGCTGGTTAGGAATAATTATACAGTGAGCCTTAGAAACGAATCCTTAATAAAGTGACAAACTTTATTTTTGACGGGTTCGATAAGAAGGTTAATGTTCTGTTTGGACCTCAACTATTTTTCACCACTATAAATATCAATGCGCATATGTAGTTTCAAGGAGTTTTGGCGTCACAGGCCCACACCCTGTGACACCAAAACTCCTTGAAATCCATAAAGAGCGAATATCAAATTCCTGGAAGGACTGAATTGGCTGATTGAATTCCTTTTCTGCCAGTCGATACTTCTCCCCATGGATAGTCACCAGCCAGAATCCGTCATGCCGGTAAACGATCAGTCGCTCTTGAGAGCATATACCTTAGCAGGCTTCCCCTACCAGTTCCCCTGCCAGTACGGTAACCGCCTGCCCGCACAGGATCACCCGGTCGCCGGCCAACCGCACGCGCAGCGCACCGCCGCGGGCTGAAGCCTGGTAGGCACGCATCTCCTGCTTGCCCAGGCGCTCTGCCCAGAATGGCGCCAGGGCGCAGTGTGCCGAGCCGGTCACTGGGTCTTCGTTGACCCCCACTGCGGGGGCAAAGTAGCGCGAGACAAAATCATACTCGGGATTATCGGAGCGGGCAGTGACGATCACGCTGCGTACGGGCAGGCGTTCCAGCAAACCACAAGCGGGGTTCAGCGCCCGCACGGCCGTTTCGTCTTCCAACTCTACCAGGTAGATCTCATCGCGGCAGTGAACGGATAGGGTAGTCGCCCCCAGGGCTTCGAGCAGGCCACCCGGCGGCGTGCAGCGCTCGTGGATACGGGCAGGGAAGTCCATCTCGATCCAGTCGCCGTTCTTCTGGGCGGTCAGCAGCCCGCTGAGGGTGTGAAAGCGCGCCTGCGAATCTGTTGGCAGCACGCCGCTTTCCCACAGCACGTGCGCGCTAGCAAGGGTGGCATGCCCGCACAGGCGCACTTCCTTCTTGGGTGTAAACCAGCGCAGCCGGTATCCATCCTGTTCGGGGTGGAGGAAGGCGGTCTCCGAAAGGTTCATTTCCATCGCCACTTGCCGCATCCATGCTTCGGAAGCGGGAGAGTCGAGCAGGCACACGGCAGCCGGGTTTCCGGCAAATAGCGTGCAGGTAAAAGCATCCACCTGGTAGATTTTCTGGCCCATGTGTTTTTCCCCTTACAATGCGCAGGGTGTTGCAGATTTTGTGAGAGCGCTGCGCAGCAACGCTCTCACAAAACCCACACCTGGCTGAGTGATTCCGATTGATCTTCCATAATAATACTCCCGTTTGCCAGTTAGTGCTCCATCTCCAGCACCTTCATGGCAGCGTTGTGACCTGGAATGCCGCTCACTGCGCCGCCGCGTTTTGCGCTCGAGCCGCAGATCAACACGTTCTCGTAGGCGGTCTCCACGCCCCACGTGCCGACTTCTTCCTCGCGCTCGGCAAAGGGCCAGGAGAGGTTGCCGTGGAAGATGTTGCCGCGCGGAAGGCCCAACGCCTGTTCCAAATCCAGCGGTGACTTTGCCTCTACGCATGGCTTGCCATCCGAATCCACTGCCAGGCAGTCGTAGATGTCATCGTCGATGAAGTCGTTGATGCCGCGCAGGTAGTTGTGCAGCACCGCCTCGCGGACGGCGTCATGATTCTGTGCGAACCAGTGGTAGGGCACGTCCAGGCCAAAGAGGGTGAGGGTATGGTAGCCCTGCGCTTGCAGCTCCTCCGAGAGGATCGAGGGGTCGGTGAGGCTGTGGCAGTAAATCTCGCCGGGCAGTGGGGTAGCGTGCAGATTTTCAAAATCTACGCCGCCGAGCGAGCGCCGGTAGCTGGCGTTCATATGCTCGTAACCCTCGTAGATGTGGAAGGTGCCTGAGAAGGCGTCCTTCGAGGTGACGCCTTTGGCCTTCACCCGCGGCAGGCGGCGCAGCAGCATGTTGATTTTGAACACCGAGCCTTCTACCTGCTCCTCGGCGAACGCGCCGGGCAGGCAGCGATTGGCGATATCGGATGATGTGTTGAACAGTACGTAGCGCGCATCCACCGCCGACTCTTTGCCCTCCTGCGCGAAGATCACCGCGCTTTTGGCCGCGCCGTGATCGACCGCCTTTACCTCGGCGCGGGTCTGGATGGTGACTCCCAGCGAGCGTGCCTTCGCCATCAGCGCATCCACCAGCGCGCCCATGCCGCCCACCGGCACGCACCACTCGCCCGTGCCTTGCCCAATGATGTGATAGAGGAAGCAGCGGTTTTGCAGCAGGGTGGGGTCGTGAGGGTGGGTCGGCACACTGATCTTGGCGTCGGTGAACACTGCCCCGCGCACCAGGTCATCCGCCAGGTGGGCTTCGATCATTGCGCCCAGCGGCTGCTCGAAAATCGCGTTCCAAGTAGCGCGCTCTTTGCCAGGAGAGAAAGCATTGCGCAGTTTCTCCTTCGTGTCGAGCGGCGCGAGCAGGGTAGGCCACACCTTCCGGGCAACAATGTCGAGCTGATCTTGTAGCAGGCGGTAGCCCTGGTGCTCGCGCTCACCGCCGGTGAGATTTTGGAACGACTGGCGGGTAACCTGTTCTGACTCATTGCTGATCACCAGCCCCAGATGCTTTCCGCCGCGTTCTTCGGGCGTGTACGAGGCGGTTGAACGGCGGCGCAGTTCCAGCGCGATACCCAGGTCTGAGAGAATCTTGTTCGGCAGCAGGCTGATCAGATAGGAGTAGACAGAAAGGCGCGCGTCCATACCCGAAAAGACACGTTTTGACTGGGTCGCGCCGCCGATCACATCGTTTTTCTCCAGAATTAGCACGCTAAGTCCGGCTTGCGCCAGGTAACAGGCGGCGACCAGGCCGTTATGGCCTCCGCCGGCGATTACCACATCATACAGGGTTTCATTCATGCTCGCGGCTCTCCGAATGCGTATAAGAAAAGTCGATGTTTCCGATAAAAGCATACCATAGAACACTTCGGCAACGAACAAGCGGTTATCTTGTCCACGGTGGTAGCTGTGTCTCCTATTGCCCCTCTTTAATCATGGTAGTCTGAAAGTGTCCGGTTATCGTTATGGGGGAAAGAAGGGTGTTTGCGTTGCGAATTGCGAGAGGGCAGTACTGGCTCATCAACGTGCCCGATCGCGAGTAACGCCCCTCACCTAATCTCTCCCCGGAGGGGAGAGGAACGAAGAAAGATAACGATCCGCCGTAAACCCCATTATCCGAACTGTTATACAATGAAGGAGAATCAAATCCCTCACAAAACAGGTGGTGTTATGCCTCAATCCTCCTCACAGAACGTCTCACCCCTCAACTGGGCCATCCGCATGGCCGATTCTGTGCTGCGCAGCTACCCGCCCGAGCGGTGGAAGTGGCACTATGAGCACGGGCTGGTAACCAGAGCCGTCGCGGCGGTTGGGGAGGCCGCGGACGAGCCTCGTTTTACGGATTTCGCAAAGGGCTGGGCGGATCACTTTGTGGATGCGGCCGGCGCGATCCGCACCTACCGCGTGAACGAGTTCAATTTGGATCAGGTCGCCCCCGGCAGGCTGCTGTACCCGCTCTATCGCCGCACCGGAGACAAGTGCTATGCCGCCGCGCTGCAACTGCTCCGCGCCCAGCTCCGCGAGCAGCCGCGCACACCCAGCCGCGGTTTCTGGCACAAGCAGATCTACCCCAACCAGATGTGGCTGGACGGGCTGTATATGGCGGGGCCATTCTACGCCGAGTATGGGGTGACCTTTCATGAGCCAGGTATTTTCGATGACCTGGTGCAGCAGTTTTGCCTGGTTGAGCAGCATGCTCGCGATCCACGCACTGGGCTGCTATACCACGCCTGGGACGAGAGCAAGATGCAGCAGTGGGCCAACCCAGATACCGGCTGCTCGCCGCACTTTTGGGGGCGCGCAATCGGTTGGTTTGGCATGGCGCTGGTGGATGTGCTGGAACTGCTCCCCGCTGATTTTGAGCGCCGCGGCGATCTGGCGGCGATTCTCAGCCGTCTCGCCGCCGCGATGGTGCGCTATCAGGATGCCAGCGGCTTGTGGTACCAGGTGGTGGATCTGCCGGAGCGCACCGGTAACTACCTCGAAACATCCGTCACAGCGATGATGGCGTACAGCCTGGCGAAAGGCGTTCGCATGGGCTGGCTGGACGCGGAATATCTTGTGCCTGCTCGCCGCGCTTTTGAGGGACTGGTGGCGCACAAGGTCCGCGCGCAGGAAGACGGCACGCTGGCCCTGGAGGGCATCTGCTCCGTCGCCGGGCTGGGCGGAATACCCTACCGCGACGGCTCGTTCGCCTATTACATCAAAGAACCGGTCGCTACCAACGATTTCAAAGGCGTCGGGCCGTTCCTCCTCGCCGCGCTGGAGCTGTCTGAATAATAATTTTGGGTGATTGAGGCACTATTATTGTGCCTCAATCACCCAAAATCTTTACCTACCCAACCTTCCTGGCGAAGTTTAGACAAAGGACTAGTTTTTTCTGTTTGAACCTTAAAATACGCTCATCCATATTGACTTTTCCCTCCTACGTCTCTAATATCATAGAATATCTGTACTATATGTACCTAAATAGTGCATATTGGGTGGGGTAGTACAGCGCCGTTACCGAGACGAGCGAGCCTGGGGGTAGGCTCGTGAAGGAGAAGCATAATGGAACAGTCGAACGTTCCCCAAGCACAAGGGGTTGATAACTTTATCGATTGGCAGAAAAAAGCTGCCATTTTTCTCTCCAGCCAGAGCGCGTCGCTGCTTGGCTCGATGCTGGTGCAGTATGCCATCATCTGGCACCTGACTCTGGAAACGCAGTCCGGCGCGGTGCTGACCATTGCCACGATCGCCGGCTTCTTGCCGCAGATTTTGCTGCTGCCTTTCGCCGGTGTGTGGGCAGACCGCTACCCGCGCAAGCTGCTCATCATTAGCGCGGATCTGCTCACTGCCGTGAGCACATTGGTGCTGGCGATTTTCTTCCTGATGGGTTACCGCGAGCTGTGGCTGATCTATCTGCTCTCGGCGGTCCGTTCGGTGGGCGGAGGCATTCAAGCCCCGGCGGTTGGCGCGCTGCTGCCGCAGATCGTCCCAATGGACCGGTTGATGAAGGTAAACAGCATCAATGGAACGCTCCAGCCGTTCATCATGATCATTGCGCCGGTGGTCGCCGGGGCTATGCTTTCTGTCTCCACCCTGGAGTCGATCTTCTTTGTCGATGTTGTTACGGCGGCGATTGCGGTTGGGCTGCTGTTGATGCTGCGCGTGCCGCCGCACCAGAAAGCCGCCGAGGCGCAGCAGACTGGCTACCTCGATGATCTGAAAGAGGGCTTGCGCTACATCGGCCAGCACGCGCTGATCAAGCGCCTGTTCTTCTTCTTTGCCATATCCTTCTTCCTGATAGCGCCGGTGGCGTTCCTTTCGCCGCTGCTGGTTGCGCGCTCGTTTGGTGAGGAGGTATGGCGGCTGACTGCCAATGAGATCACCTTCTTTGGCGGCTCGATCCTGGGCGGTGTGATTATGACGGCTTGGGGCGGGTTCAAGAACCGGGTGCGGACGATTGGTTTCGCCTTCATCCTGTGGGGCGTGCTGTTCGCCGGGTTGGGCATCGCGCGTGACTTCATCTTCTACCTGGTGCTGATGACCCTCTCGGGGCTGCCCATGCCGTTTATGAACGCATCTATCGTTACGCTGCTGCAAGAGACGGTCGATCCGAACGTGCAGGGCCGGGTGTTCAGCGTGCAGGGGCTGATTATGAGCACCGTTATGCCGCTGGGGATGCTGTTCTTCGGCCCGCTGGCAGACGTCGTTTCCATCGAGCTGCTGCTGGTGGTCAGCGGCGTGCCGATGGCACTTGCTGGCCTTTGGTTATTTATGAAAGGTTTGCCCATTACGCCGCTGCCGGAGGCTGCCCAACCCGAGTTTGAAATGCAGCCGGGCGACTGAACCCAGCTCGCGCAGCGGATTTGAGGAAGGGGACCGGCATGGAAAATCTGGTGACCGTCACCATCCGTTCGACCCACTACTACCTGATCGATACCGGGCAGGGCATGTTCATGGTGGATACGGGATGGGCTGGCGCGCTGCCAGAGCTGCAAAGCGAACTGAAACGGATGGGCCTGAGCCTATCGGATATCCGCTACGTGATGATTACACACGGCCATCCCGACCACGCCGGGCTGACGCAGGAGATCAAGCAAGCTGCGCCGGCCCGGCTGGTCATCCTCGAATCGCAGATTCCGCATTTGCAGAACCTGCGTGTCTTCTATAAGGGCAAAGACGTCTATAAGCCCATCACAGTTGACCCAGGCGACATAGTGCTGGGGAGCGACAACCGCGACGTCCTCAAGCAAATCGGTATTGCAGGCGAGATTGTGGAGACGCCGGGACACTCGGACGATTCTGTGTCACTGGTGCTCGACAGCGGCAAGGCCTTCATCGGCGATCTGCACCCGCCCGATTTCGTTGAGGAAGGCGCGCGAGACATCACCTGCCAGAGCTGGAAAAAACTGGTAGAGCGCGGCGCGAAGACCGTCTACCCCGCTCACGCAAACCCATTCCCAATTGATCCCATTGCCGCCCTGGTGGCGGACTGCTGAACGTCACTGTTTCGCTACTTGCGCTCCAGCTTGCTCTGTGCGGCGATGCTGTAGGGGTTGGTGGGATAGTCGTGCCACAACTGCCAGTACGCGCGGACGGCGTTGTCGGAGTCACCGGCCTGTTCGTAGGCCAGCCCGAGGAGGTACAGGGCGTAGGGGCGAACGCGGGGCGGGTTCGTGAGACCAACACCGCTTGACCATATATAGTTTTCCCAGATTCGGGCTGATAACATTCCTTCCAGTATTTCAATAGCCTGGGTGGGTTTGTTATCAAAGTAAATCGCTTGTTCCACTTTGCCGATGTTCTCGTCTTGAAGATCGGGAGCAAATCCCGTTGGAACCAGTTTCTTCTGACTGGCATCCCATGCATATACGGCCTCGCGCCCCTCATACTGCACAAACAATCGGCCTTGATCAATGCTCCAACTCAGAGTTTCCACTGGATCTTCTCGGCTAAACCCTGAAATCGTCCTGGGAGAGAGATCAATTTCAACTTTGTAATTCTCGCCATCGGGCAACAGCCGGAAAGCATTCAGGTTACTTCCAACTTGAATCATATTCACTGGCGGCGCGTCTGGAGAAGGACGATAGCTTTTCCATACCCTGATGTTGTTCGGTTCATCAATATTCCGAACGATTTCCCATATCTCTACCAACTTAATTTGCCCTTTGCTGCGAAGAAAAGCGAAAAATTGTGAGTTGTTGAGCTCAACCAGCCAGTCCTCTTCACCCACTCCATCCATGTCACCCTGTATAGACCAGACAACGTGACGCTTATTTCGTTCCAACCAATCAATAGCCTTGTTCAGACTGCCCGGTTGTGCTTCCTGTAACGAAAGAGCGAGAGAATCGATAGACGAAAAATCATTTAAAAAACTCGCTCCCCCAGTCCACCAGTACGACTGCCTCTGTTCAAAAAAACCAAAGTTATCGCGGACTTCTTCAGCACGGCACCCAAAATCACCACAGAACGGTTTTAGTTCATCGCTATACAGTGCATGCACCTCACTTACGGCGCGTTGAATACCACCAGATTCAAAGGCACGCAGGAACGTTTCGGCAACCTTCGCAGATAAAGGATAGTCCGGCGTAAAGGGGTGGTCACGCGCCTCTTGTAAGAGCGCCAGCCCTTTATCCACCTGACCCCGCTGGATGTACCAGACCGCCAGCTTTAGCCGCAGATAGTCCTGTCCCGCTGGACCCCAATCCTGATTGGCTTCATCCGGCCAGTTTTTCAAAGCGGATTCCAATAATCGGACAGCCAAGTCATTCTCGTGTCCGGCTTTAACTGCCCAATCGACTGTGCAGCGATCGATTCTGCCCGGCTCGGGTTCGCTGATGATTTTCCCTGGTTCTTTCCGAAACTTCTTGCCATCCCATCGGAACGTAACGCGTTCCTCATACGGAACATCCTGGCAAGCGGTGTAAAGGCTGGTACCTGTCTGGATCATTTGCCCACCCATAGGATCGGGCGGATACGCGAACGGTAAGCAGTCGCCGTAGTCAGTCCCGGTCGAAACTAGCAGTTCCTCGCCCATCATGTTTTCGAACGTGGAACCATTCCATTCATAAACCTTAACCATTTGATCGCAAAAGTGGGATGACCCGGTTCCCCAGCCGGTGTATTCGACAGTTATTTCATCACGACCATTCGCGTTTAGATCAGTGACCTGGAATGTTTCATCACTCCACCAATATTGTTCCCACTCGGGATACAAAGCAAAAACGATGAAACTTCCTGATCCGTCTTGACGGATAATGAAAAAATCCCAAACGTTGCTCGTTGCAACTTTAACAATGGATGCATCCGTAGATTGGTCGAACAAGCGGCTTGAATCCACGATAGGATCGATATAACCTGCCTGATTTTCTTCAATCCAAAGTTCTAAACTCAACAGGGAAACCTCGCTGCTGTTCAGCGCATCTTCCAGTATTTGCCGGAAGGGTTCTACGGAATAATCGTGAAGCAGGCCGTACGTGGGTACGTACGAATAGTCAAGGCCCTTTAACCGAGCCATTTTCCAAAGGAGATCTCGATCTGTTTTGTATTCCGGCATCTTCAGATAAATCTCATACAGCATAGATAGCTGATAAAACTCCCGCATATCCTCATATTCTTCTGCCAGTGATACGCTTTCCGATTCGTCAAACAGGCGGAACGCCGTGCGATAGTCCCAGGGCTTCAACCGGTATGCTTCCGGACCGCTCTCTGGCGTGCTGGCGGGGAAGGGAGTTGCCGTAGGTGTAACCGGTGTTTCCGTGGGCGAATTCGTTGGATTATTCGGCGTGCTCGTGCCTGCCGGTCGCGGAGTTTGGCTAGCGGATGGCGTTCTGGTCGGGACGGGCGCAGTCGCTGAGGCGGTTGGGACCGCGGTGACGAGCACCGGCGCGGTGGGTTGGGGCGTTCTCCGCGCGCTTCCACAGGCGGATAGGATCAGCGAGCAGAGGATCAGGGTCAACAGGGCGGTGGATAGGATGCGATGCATGGTACTCCAGAAGCGGGGGGGCTGGAAGCAGGGGTATAGATTGATTGTAGCATGGCCTGCATACAGCGCCCGCGCTCTTTAGGGTAGAATGAGTCTGTACGCGACTCTTCTGCCAAGGATGCCCTGCCGATGCTGCTCAACAACCTTGCCGACACCCTATCCCTCGATGGCGCGTGGGAGTTTTCCCCTGGCTACGATCAGTCGTGGGGGACGATCCGCGTGCCGGGCTGCTGGGAGGCGCAGGGGTATCCAAAGTCGCTCGAAGGCCCGGTGATCTACCGCAAGACGGTCACCATCCCCGTGGAATGGACGCGCCACCGCCTGCTGCTGGAGATCGACGCCGCCAGCTATGCCTGCGCGGTGGTGGTCAACGGCGTAGAGGTGGGTGATCATCAGGGTATGTGGGCGCCGTTTGCCTTCGATATCACCGGCATTGCGCGGGCGGGGAAGGAATGCACGGTGGAGGTCTTTGTCACCAAACCGGGGCGGCGCTACCCCGTGCGGCAGAGTCTGGCCGGTTTCCTGCCCGATCTTGCCACCACCTTTGGCGGGCTGTGGCAGGATGTGCGCATCCGCGCGCTGCGGGCTGGGCTGGATTATGTGGAGGTGCGGGCAGATTTTGCCAGCCAGACGGTCACCGCTTCCGCGGTGGCGCTGCTGTTCGACCGCTCTCCGCACGGGCTGGAATGGCGTGTCTCGGTGGAAACCGGTGGAGAAGTGGTTGCGGAGGAGCGCATACCGCTGGACCCCAACTCCCCGGAATTGGAGGCCAGCCTACCGGTGGAGAATCCGCTGCCCTGGTCGCCGGAACAGCCCAACCTGTACACCGTCCGCGTGGGGTTGTGGAGCGGCGCAGAGCGTGTTGTGGAGGTTCAACGCCGGGCGGGCTTTCGCGCATTGACCTCCGACGGCGAGCGGCTGCTGCTCAACGGGCGGCCCTTCCTGGCGCGCGGCGTGCTCTCGTGGGGCTGGAACCCCGACCGCATCACCCCCTTCTACACGCTGGAAGAAGCGCAGGAGGAGATCCGCCGGGTGAAGGCGCTGGGCTTTAATATGCTCAAGCTGTGCCTGTTCGTGCCCAACGCGGCCTACTTCCAGGCGGCGGACGAGGAAGGACTGCTGCTGTGGGCAGAGTATCCGCTGTGGCTGCCTGAGGTGACGCCCGAGCTGCGCGCGCAGGCCCCGCGCGAGTATGCTGCCATCACCCGGCTGGTGCGCGAGCACCCTTCGGTGGCGCTGATCAGCCTGGGCTGCGAGCTGAACCGCACGGTGGACAAAAACCTGTTGGAACGGTTGAACGGCATCGTGCGCGATCAGGTTTCTGGCGTGCTGGTGTGCGATAACAGCGGCTCGGGCGAGTCTTATGGTGGTTTGGACTTTGATCTCTCGGATTTCACCGACTACCACCCCTACTTTGATCTGCACTACTTCGAGCCGCTGCTCGATCATTGGCGGCGCGATTACCTGCCCCCGCGACCGTGGATCTTCGGCGAGTTCTGTGATGCGGATACCTACCGCGACCCGGCAGAGCTGATTGCCGCCAACAGCGGCGCGCGCCCCTGGTGGATGGATCACGCCAACCCGGTGGAAACCTTCCGCGAACAGGCCATTTCCTACGCCAGCCAGCAGGAGCGGGTCACTACCGCCGAGCCGGGGTTTGAACCGGACAAAATCCGCCGGGTATCGTACCAACAGGCGCTGGTGATCCGCAAATACACGCTGGAAGCGCTGCGCCGGCGCGGAGGGATCAGCGGATATGCCATCACCGCCCTGCGCGATACGCCCATCTCCACTTCGGGCATTTGGGATGACCTGGGCCGGGCAAAGTTCTCCGCGGAAGATTTTTTTGCCATCAACGGGCCGGATTTGCTAGCCCTGGACGTTGACCGGCGGCGAGCATGGCAGCACGGCGGCGACCGCCCCGACCCGGTCGATCTGTTCTGCCACTGGGGCGGTACGGCGGCCCGCTGGCGGGTGATCCTGCACTGTGGTGAGGAAGATTTTCCAGCAGGGGGCATCCTGCGCTGGAATATGGATGGCATGACCGGCGCCGGGAAGCTGTGGGGCCCAGAGTGGGGTAAGCGCAATATCGACCAAATCACCCCCGCGGGCAGGCCGGTGCAAATTGGCACGATCGAGTGCAAACTGCCGATGGTAGACCGCCCCACCGAACTGCGCCTGACGGTAAAGCGCAAGCTGGGCGGGGTGAGCGGAGAAGTGCGCCAGGCGGTCAACCAGTGGCCGGTGTGGGTCTTCCCGCCGCTGGGCAAACTGCCAGCCGGTATAGGCGTGCTCGACCCGCTTGGGCTGCTGCGCGACTCCGGTGGTTGGATTGAATCCGCTCCGCTGTATGGTTCACTCGGTGATGCCGTACAGTCATGCGCGCGGCTCCTTATCGCCACCCATTGGGATGAAGATCTGCGCGGGTTTGTGGAGCGCGGCGGCAGCGTGATCCTGCTCCAGCAGGGGGAAGGGCCGCTGCCGGTACAGCGCGTCCCCTTCTGGCGCGAAGCGATCAAGCTCTTCGCGCCGCATCCGCTGTGGGATGGCTTTCCACACCGCGGTTTCACGGACTTGCAGTTCTTTGGGCTGGCCTCGGATCTGGCCTTCGATAGTGGGCAGCTTTCACGCGTATTAGAGGGTGCCCAAGTGAATCCCATCCTGCGCCGATTAGACGCGCGCGACTTCTACATGAGCGAGTACATCTTCGAGGCGCGGATTGGCGATGGCACACTGCTGGCAACCACGCTCCGCTTGCAAGGTGGGGCAGGCGCGCAGCCCCATGGGCCACGGCGCAACGTCGCCGGGCAGGCGCTGCTGCGCGCGATGGTGAACGTTGTTGAGCGAGAAGGCGGATGATTCTTCGAGTTCCTGCCGGATGATGAGGATTAACAAAATAATCGCGTAACCAAGTTGTCTCTATTCCACTTATTGACTGGCGGCTGAAGCCACGGCTAGGACAGCGAAGCCCCACCTTCGTGGGGCTAAGAGTCGCTTCAAAACCAAGGTTGTTAGAAGAATTCCCCATTATTTGACGCACAGCCCGCCTCTCCTACCAAAGGGAGCCCCACGAAGGTGGGGCTTTGTTGACCTAGCCGTGGCTTCAGCCGCCAGGCGATAGGTGTCGTAGAAACTATTTGATTACGTGGTTCATTTTGTACCTTCATCCGCCTCCTTGCACACTCCGCCTGGTTTTGCTCCATTTTCTCGTGATACAACCTTCTCCATACTTTTGGAGGAGAGGCCCACCATGCGGACGGCTAGCACCGCACAAGCCCCAACTGCCGCGCCGCGCCCGCGTTCCGGAGCCAGGAAAAGATCCCGTGGCTGGTGGAAGATAGCCGCGTTGCCGTTCCTTCTATTTCTGGCGCTTCCGCTGGCGGCATTATTCCTGCGCACGACCCCCGCCGCGCTGCTACGTCACCTGGGCGATCCACAAGTGCTGCAGGCCATCGGCCTCAGTCTTTCTACTTCGCTCATCACGGCGCTGCCGCGGTGGTGATGGCGCAGTTGTTTGTAGGCGCGCCGCTGTATATACGCGCGGCAGCGTTGGGCATGCAGGCGGTGGATTGCGACCTGAAAAAAGCCGCCGCGCTCGATGGCGCTAACCGCTGGCAGATCTTCTATCACATTATGATGCCCATGGCATGGACGGGCTTTTTCAGTGGCGGCGTTCTCACCTGGGCTCGCGCGCTGGGTGAGTTTGGCGCTACCGTCATCTTCGCCGGCAGCTTCCCGGGGCGCACGCGCACCATGCCGCTGGCGATCTACCTGGGGTTCGAGATCAATCTGGAAGCGGCGCTCACGCTTTCGGTGATTCTGGTTGTGTTCTCGTTCGCCGCGCTGATGCTGGTGAAGCACTGGTTTTACCGCTCGGTAGAAACGCCGGGCTATGATGAGGACTGCTATTAAACGCCGCCGGGTAATGCTGATGCTCCTTATCGCGCTGCTGGCATGCCGCTGCGCGAGGGTGAGCAGGCAGCAGTCTTCCACGCTGACCGTCCTCGCCGCTGCGTCGCTTGCGGAACCGTTTGAGTAGATTGGGAATGCGTTTGAGGCGCAGCCCGAAAATATGGACGTGGCCGTCGAATTCAGCTTTGCCGGGTCGCAGCAGCTTGCCCGGCAGATTGGCCAGGGCGCACCGGCAGACGTGTTCGCAGCGGCCAACCAGCAGTAGATGGACGCCGTGATCGCGGAGGGGCGGGTGGATGGGAATACTATGCATGTCTTCGCGGAGAACCGGCTGGTGGTGATCGTGCCAGACGATAATCCCGCTCAACTGCGCGAGCTAGCCAGTTTGGCCGGGCCGGGGTTGAAGCTGGTGCTGGCTGCCGAAGAAGTGCCCGTGGGCCAGTACACGCTGGAGTTCCTGAATAAGGCCAGCGCAGATTCCGGTGGCTTTGGGCCCGATTATAAGACAAAGGTGCTGGCGAACGTTGTTTCTTACGAGGAGAACGTGTGTGCGGTGCTCACCAAAGTGCAGTTAGGCGAGGCCGACGCAGGTATTGTTTACGCCACAGATGCGGCTTTACCCGCTGCGGATGGGAGCGTGCAGGTGATCGACATCCCAACGGAGTTGAATGTGGTTGCTCGCTATCCGATCGCGGCACTTTCCGGCAGCCCGAACCCTGCCGCAGCCCAGCGTTTTGTGGCGTACGTTCTTTCCCCTGCAGGTCAGGTCATTCTTAGAAAGTACGGTTTTTTATCTTTCCCAACAAGAAAATAAAGGGAATCCCCTATTCCCAATACAATGAACCTCCCTTTTTTCCACTAGGGTGTTCCCGGTTGGTTCTCCTTCGCTTTCCTCTTACACTTGGAGAGGGGAACCCAAGGGGGAATTATCCGTTTGTACAGGCGAAATCTGTAAGATCTCTCGATAAGCCTGTCATAGTTGGAGGAGGAAAGAATGATCGTACGTGGATCAAAGATTTTTGTGTACCTTCTGTTAATCTTCACGCTGCTGTTGGCGGCCTGTGGCGGCGGTAACGGCGCCGGAAACGCCACAGGCGAAGTACCCGGAACCGGCGAGACGCCGGGTGGCACGATGCCAACCGAAGCCGCAACGGAGGCGATGGAAGAACCTACTGCTACCGAGGCAATGGCTGAAGAAACGCCTACCGTGGCTGGCGGAGAAACAATGCCTACCGAGGGCGCAGAGGCCACTGCCACGGAAGATGCAGGCACTGGCACAGGCCCCGTAGAGGATACACTGACCTGGACGCCCGAGGAAATTGGCGGCACCGTAACCGTGCTGGCAATTTGGGGCGGTGAAGAGTTGAACAACTTTAATGCCATGATCGAACCTTTCCAGGAGCAGACGGGCATTCGTGTTCAGGTAGAAACCACCCGCGACCTGGGCGCCGTGCTCAACACGCGCATTTCCGGTGGTAACCCGCCCGACGTAGCCGGCCTGCCGAACCCTGGCCAGCTCACCGAGCTTGCCCGCGCCGGATCGCTGGTAGCGCTGGATGACGTTCTCGACATGGATGCCTACGGCCAGGTTTATGACCCCGGCTTTACCGATCTGGCTTCCTATGAAGGGCAGACCTACGGCATTTGGACCAAGGCCGCGGTAAAGAGCCTGGTTTGGTACAACCCCAAGGCCTTCGAAGCCAACGGCCTGACCGTTCCCACCAATTGGGACGAGCTTCAGGCGCTGGAGCAGCAGATCGTCGATATGGGCCAGACCCCCTGGTGCGTCGGTATTGACGGCGGCGCTGGCTCTGGTTGGCCTGGCACCGACTGGGTGGAGGACTTCATGCTCCGCACTGGCGGCCCTGACGTATACGATCAGTGGTACCGCCACGAAATTCCGTGGACCGACCCGCAAGTAGCGGAAGCCTTCACGACCTGGGGCGAAATTGTGAATGATGAGACCATGGTATACGGCGGTCCGGCCGCGGTGGTTGCCACCAACTTCGGTGAAGCCTTCGTGCCTATGTTTGAAGACGATCCCGGCTGCTTCCTGCATCGCCAGGCCAGCTTCATAACCACCTTCTTCGAAGAACAGTTCCCCGACCTGGTCGCTGGTGAAGATTACAATTTCTTCCCATTCCCGGCCATCGAGGGCGACGCTCCTCCGCTGCTGGTTGCCGGTGACCTGTTCGGCATGTTCAATGACACGCCCCAGGCCCGCGCCCTGATCCAGTACATGGTGACGGCTCAAGCACAGTCCATCTGGGCGGAACGCGGCGGCTTCCTTTCTGCCAACCGCGCCGTTGACCCCACCGTTTACCCGGATGAAATCACCCAGCAGATTGCTGAGAGCCTGGTGAATGCCCCGGCAGTGCGCTTCGATGCTTCGGATCTGATGCCGCAAGCCGTAAACAGCGCTTTCTCCACCGGTGTGCTGAACTTTGCTCAGAATGGCAGCCAACTCGATTCGGTGCTGCAAAGCATTGAAGCAGTTGCCGCTGACGCCTACGTGCCTACCCAATAAATAGAATTCTACCGAGGCCGCCGGATTTTCGGCGGCCTCGGTAACGAAAAAATCGCTCTTTGGGCGGTTGTGGGGCGAAGGATCTCTCTGACCCGGTCGAGACCCCTTCGCCTTTGCTCAACAAAACAGAAACAGCCTGAAAGAGGGAGGAACATGGACCGACTCATCCTGGCGATAATGGTAGTCTTTGGTGTACCGGCGGCTACTGTTCTTTACGCCTTTCTCATCGAAAGGCTGTTGAGCATTCTGCCGAATAATATCAGTCGCAGCTTGCGGCCCTGGTTGTGGCTGTTGCCGGCGCTGGTACTGTTGATCTTTTTTCTGGTTTACCCCACCGTCAACACCATTCTCTTGAGCTTTCGCGATGCGCGCGGGCAGGGATTTGTCGGATTATCCAATTACGAGTATGGCTTCACTAATCCCGATATGCGGACAGCCTTCCGCAATAACATATTGTGGCTGATTTTCTACCCGACGATTACCCTGGCCATAGCGCTGGCGATTGCCGTACTGGCCGACCGCGTGAAGTATGAGGGGCTGGTAAAAGCTGTGGTCTTTATTCCTATGGCAATTTCGTATGTGGCGGCTGGCGTTATCTGGAAGCTGATGTACGACTACTCCCCGCCCATCCGCGCGCAGACCGGCGTGCTGAATGCCATGATGGATTTCTTCAACCCCGACTTTACCCCGATCCCGTGGCTCAACATGCAGCCGGTCAACAATTTCGCGCTGATTTTTATCGGTATCTGGATGTACGCCGGTTTTGCGACGGTCATCCTTTCTGCTGGGTTGAAGAGCATTCCCGAAGAGTTAATGGAGGCTGCTCGCATCGACGGCGCGGGCGAGCTGGATATCTTCCGTCATATCACCCTGCCGCTGCTGGCCTCTACAATCGCGGTGGTTGCCACCACGATGATCATCAGCACGCTGAAAATCTTTGACGTGATCTATGTGATGACCAGCGGCAATTTTGGCACCGAAGTGATCGCCGTGCGCATGTATAAGGAACTGTTCACGTTCCAGCATATTGGGCGGGCCAGCATGATCTCGACCCTGCTGCTGCTGCTGACCATACCGGTGATGCTGTTCAATATCCGCCGCTTCCGCGCCCAGGAAGATCTGCGTTAATGGAGGAACAGACAATGAAGAAACACCTGTACCCGACACAGGAGGTGCCCGCGTGAGCATTGAAACTGCACAATCGACACCATTGGAACGCGCGCGCCAGGAAGCGGACCCCGGCAGCCGCCTGATGCGCTTCTTGAAGCGCCTGCCCCTTCACCTTGTGCTGATCCTGGTGGTGATCATCTGGCTAACGCCGACGGTCGGCCTGCTGGTCAGTTCCTTCCGGCCCGCGCAGCTTATCTCGCGCACCGGTTGGTGGACCGCCTTCCAGGAGCCGTCGCAGTTTTCGCTGGATCTGTACGAGCGCTCGCTGACCCAGCAGGGTATGGCGCAGGGCTTCATGAACAGCCTGTTTATTTCCATCCCTGCTACCATCATACCGATCATGATTGCTGCCTTTGCAGCCTACACCTTTGCATGGATGGGCTTCCCAGGGCGTAACCTGCTGTTTATCGCGGTCATTGGCCTGCTGGTGGTGCCGCTACAAATGACCTTTGTGCCGGTGCTGCAAAATTACAACCGGTTGGGCCTCACCGGTACATTCCCCGGCATCTGGCTGGCGCATGCGGGTTACGGATTGCCGTTTTCCGTCTATCTGCTGCGCAACTTTATCGGCGGCTTGCCAAAAGATCTGTTCGAATCGGCCTTCCTGGATGGTGCAACGCATTTCGATATCTTCTTCCGCATCGTCATGCCGCTGTCGGTCCCGGCGATCGCTTCGCTGGTGATCTTCCAGTTCATGTGGGTGTGGAATGATCTGCTTGTGTCGTTAATCTACCTGGGCGGCTACATCGCTGTCGCGCCAATGACGATGGTTATTGGGCAGCAGGTTAGCTCGCTAGGGGCAAACTGGCAGGTGCTCACGGCCTCGGCCTTCATCTCAATGATTGTGCCGTTGATTGTGTTCTTCGGTTTGCAGCGCTACTTCATCCGCGGCATCCTGGCCGGCTCAGTGAAAGGTTAATCTATTTCACCCACGACACAGTCGTGGGTGAAATATTATTAAAAACTTTTCGCCAGCACAATTGCGCCAATAGCAGGTTCTTCCACAACAATTACCGGCGCTAATTCCAACCCGGCGGAACGCGCCTGGGCAATGAGGGCATCCCGCAGGGCGGGGGTGTGAACCAGCAGCCCGCCTGCTATAGCGCACGGCAGCGGACCCTTCAGCCCGAGCTTCCGCGAAGCGGCCGCGGCGAATCCAGCCAGGTGGGCGGCGGCATCCTGCATAATCTGACCTGCGGCCGGGTCGCCCGCCCGGGCGCATTCGATCACCTGCGCGGCCAGCCGGGCGATTTCCGGTCGGCTCATTTGCTCACGGTACAGCTTGCGCACCAGATCAGGCGGTGCCTCCAACCTCAGTGCGCTGAGCATAACTTCGGTGAGCGCCGTGGGCTGCTCCATGCCATCCCATGCGCGGGTGACGGCTTGTAGGCCATCCAGGGCAATGCGGTAGCCGCTGCCTTCATCTCCAAGCAGATAGCCCCAACCGCCTGCCCGGGCGGTGTTTCCATTCCCGTCCTGCGCATAGGCAATCGAGCCGGTGCCGGAGATCAGGGCAACCCCGGCTGCTTCACCGGCTCCGGCTGCCAGAACCAGGTGCGCGTCGCTGACCAGCTTTACTTTTGCGCCGGGGAACCGCGCCGTAGCCCAGCCGGAGAAAGCATCACGATCTTCCGAGCGGTCAACGCCGGCCATGCCCAGGCAGACAGACACAATAGGCAGATTACCCGCAGCGGAAGCGGCACGATGAACAGCCGCATCCAGTTCGGTGAGCGCGGATTGCAGCCCGGTCGCCTGATAGTTCGACGCGCCGCCTGAGCCGCGCCCAATAACCGTGCCATCGACGCGCGCCAGCAGGGTAGTGGTTTTGCTGCCACCGCCATCGATCCCGAGGAGCAGCCCATCCACGGCTAGCGGTTCTCCAGCGCGGCTCGCACTACGTTGTGCGCCTGGCCCAGCCGGTGGCGGGCTTCATCGACCGATATGCCTGAGCGGCAGGCGACGATAGCAGTCTTCACTTCCATATCGCTGCGCACCAGCCACTGCTGCGCCTCTTCTTCGCTGATCCCGCAAGCCTGCGCTACAATGCGCCGGGCGCGCGCGTGCAGCTTGGTGTTGTTCTTCTGCACGTCAACCATCAGGTTGCCAAAGGTTTTGCCCAGGCGGATCATTGCGCCGGTGGAGAGCATATTGAGCACCAGCTTCTGCGCCGTGCCCGCCTTCAGCCGGGTTGAACCGGTAATCACCTCAGGACCCACAACCGGGGCGATGGCGATATTGGCATAGGATTCCATGGGGGATGGGTGATTGCAGGCAACGCTGACGGTCAGCGCTCCGCGGTTGCGTGCCGCTTCCAATGCGCCGATCACGTAGGGCGTTCGCCCGCTGGCAGCAATGCCCACCACTGAGTCGTTTGGGCCAACGTTCAGTGCGGCGATATCCTGCGCGCCGCCTTGCGGGTCGTCTTCCGCGCCTTCCGCGGCACTGGTAACCGCGCCGGCCCCGCCCGCGATGATGCCCACGACCAGACTGGGGTCTGTGCCAAAGGTGGGCGGGCATTCTGAGGCATCCAGAATACCCAGGCGGCCAGACGTTCCCGCACCTATGTAAATCAACCGCCCGCCGTTCTGCATTCGCGCGGAAATGCCGTCGATCGCCTCGGCGATGTGCGGCAGCACTTCGCGCACAGCCTCAGCTACGTGCAGGTCTTCATTGTTGATGCGCTCGACCATGTCGAGCGTGGAGAGCCGGTCGATGCTTTCGGTGCGCGGGTTACGCGCCTCGGTTTGCGTACCGGTCCAGCGCCCATCACGCGCGTGGGTGATCTGGCCTAAGATCACCGGGCGACTTGCTCCGGTGGCTTCTGGCAGGTTGCCGGGGCGGCGGTGCCAGGTTTCGTATGCCAGCACGGCAAAGGCCAGGGCCTCTTTTTGCTCCGCGGGCAGCCCCAGATCGTCGGAACGCATGACTCGAGCGGGCAGAACGCGCTCGCGGAGCATTTGCATCAAGGCCGGGTTGCGCGCGCCGCCCCCGCTGACGATGATCTCCTGCGGTTGGGCGGGCAGGAAAGCGCGGTAGGCCCGGGCGATGCTCTCAGCGGTGAAAGCGGTCAGTGTGGCGACCAAATCTTCTGGTGTAAGGCCTAATTGGCTGCCTTTATGCCACAGTTCTTCACCCATCTGCCGCCCAAACACCTCGCGCCCGGTGGTTTTGGGTGGTTTTTCCTGCAAATAAGGGTGCGCCAGCAGATCTGCCAGCAGGGTTTCGTGTACCTGGCCCGAAAGGGCCAGCCTGCCATCCTCATCGAATGCCAGGCGTCCATCGGTTGCCCGGCGGGCTGCGTCGTCGATGAGCATGTTGCCGGGGCCGGTGTCAAACGCCAGCGGAGCGAAGCCCTCCTTTCCGGCAGGCGGTAGGAAGGTGACGTTGGCGATGCCGCCGATGTTTTGCAGGGCGCGGAAGTTTGCCGGGTGTGTGAACAAGAGCCGGTCTACATAAGCAACCAGGGGCGCGCCCTGGCCGCCCGCTGCCATATCGCGCGGGCGGAAGTTGCTCACCACCGGGATGCCGGTTTCTTCTGCGATCACCGCGGCCTCGCCCATTTGCAGGGTGGAAGCAGCGCTGCCGGTGGGGATGTGCCACAGCGTTTGCCCGTGGCTGCCGATCAGGTCTACGTCTTCGCGGCGCAGACCGGCGGCACGGATTGCTTCTTGAGCCGCCGCCGCATACGCCCGCCCGAGGGCAAAGTTCAAGCCGCACAGGCGGTCAACGGTGCCAGTGGCCGGGCGAAAGCAGGCGAAGATCTCGGCCCGCAGGTCGTCTGCAAACGGCATGTGGCTGTGCCCAATGATCTGCCAAGTTAGCGCAGGCGGCGCACCAAAGATCCGCGCAATGACGGTATCAATCCCGTCAACGGAGGTACCAGACATCATCCCTACGACGATCATGCAGACAGTTCCCCTTTATCAACGGCCTGGACGATGGCACGATGCACATCAACACGCAGCGGGCCGATACCGCGGTTCTCGCGACCGTGGTACACCTCGTTGGTGAGCAGCGCCACGACAAGCTGGCGTTCGGGATCGATCCACAACGAGGTTCCGGTGAAGCCGGTATGCCCAAACGTGCTCGGGCTAAACGGGTTACTGCTGGCTTCTGGGTCGGGGCTCCACAGAGCAAACCCCAGGCCACGGCGAACAGCGCCAAATTCAAAATGCGGGCGAATCATATCGGCCACTGTTTCTGCCCGAAGCAGCGGGGTTACGTCTGGGGCAGGGTCGCCAAACAGGAACGACTGCCCCAGGCGGGCAATATCTTCGCCGGTGGAGAAAATGCCCGCATGCCCGGCAATTCCGCCCAGGCGGCTGGCGCTTTCGTCGTGCACTTCGCCCATCACGCGGCGGTTCCGCCACTTACAAAATTCGGTGGGGGCAACTTCCAGCGGGAGGGTGGTGCCTTCCGGCAGAAAGCGGGAATGCCCCAATCCCAGCGGCCCGGTGACCAAGTCGCGGACGATGTAATCGAGGTAGTGATGGGCGAGCTTTTCCACCGCCATGCCCAGCAGGATCAGGCCCACATCGCTGTAGACCACGCGTGTATCGGGCGGGTAGGCAAAGAACGTTTCTAGCGCCATCTGGCGAGCGGCAGCGGCATCCGGCTGATCTTTGAAAGGCCGCCAGGCGGGCAGGCCCGAGCTGTGCCGCAGGATCTGCCGAAACGTGGTTTGCCCCGCATCGACGGTCTGGATCTCTTCACGGGCCTTGCCTTCGCCGCGCACATCGACGTAACTGCCCCATTTGAGCGGGTCTTCGTACGGCAGAATGGGGCGCAGGCCGTTGAACTCGGGCAGCACGCTGCGCACCGGTTGATCCAGGCTCACTTTGCCATCCTCCACCAGCCGCATAAATGCCGTGGTGGTGAACAACTTGGTAATGGAGGCCATATCGAACAGGGTATTCAGCCGGGTGGGTATCTGGCGTTTGTCCAGATCGATGAATCCGTATGCTTTGGCGAAAATCTGGCTGCCTTTCAGGCGGATGACAAGCTGCGCGGCGGGTGTGACTTTGGGGATGGCGCGCTGGAGGGTGGAGTCTATGGCGGAAAAGTCTAAGAGCATATTGTTGGCCTTGTTCTGCTTGAACCGATATTTATTGTGCCTGCCGGTTGAAACCGCAGCGAACGTGTTGGGCGGTTATTTACTACCCCCGACACGTTCGCGGAGTGTAAAGAAGAGTATAACCGGCTATTCTCGTGCATGACAAAATCATCCCCCACGAAGAATTCCATACCCTGGCTCGAACATGCCCGGGATTTCTACTGGAAGAATTCCAGAAGAACTGGTATTCCACATCATAATAGCCAGTGCTCTCAGAGCGGGTGGATTGAGCCCATACGTCAGCACGTATGTATCGACCCTGGGATAGGCCAGCACATCGTACGGGCCACGGACCGCCACGGCAATTACCGGAGTACCACTGTCGATCAGCCGGTTTACCAGGGCCGCCTGGGCTTCGCTGCTCATGGCGTCGGTGGTGGCAACGATCACTGCGTCGGGCTTTTGTCCGGCAGCGGTGTCCGCGACACGGTTGGCCTCACGAACACCGGCATCCACGCTGAGGGTGAGGGTATCCAACTCCAAGGCTTTGCCAACTCCTCGCGCCCCAGCGGATTCGATCACCACATAGCTTTTGTCTTTCGAGAGGGGAAGAAGTCTATCCCTATCGCTAGATGAGCCCTCTTTAAGCAGGGTGATCGATCGAATTGCGGCGCGCCCGGAGGCAAGTTTGGCTTCCTCAGACCCGACCAGCGTATCCACAGCGGACTCATCCACCAACTGCGGCTGGAGCATCTCAAAGCGCTCTTTTGCCTTTAGCGTCCGAAGCACGGCTTCATCCAGCCGGGACTGGGTGATCTTGCCCTCTTCTACCCACTGCGCTACTAGCTGGATGGCAGCTTTGTGGTGGCTGTGATCGCGGTTGAACAGCAGCACATCCGCGCCTGATTGCAGCGCGGTGGCGGCAGCCAGCGGGACGGGGTAACCTGCTTCGCCTAATGCGCCCATCTCAAGCGAGTCGGTAAATACCAGGCCGTCGTAGCCCATCTCGCCGCGCAGCAGGTCTTGCAACACCGCCGGAGAGAGCGTAGCGGGCAGGCCGGGCGTCGCTTCGATGGCCGGGAAGGTGATGTGCGCCGACATAATCCCTGCTACGTCCGCTTCGATGGCGGCGCGGAATGGCACGAACTCTACCGCGTTCAGGCGCTCGCGGTCGTGGGGTACGAGGGGCAGCGATACGTGCGAATCGACGCCCGTATCGCCGTGACCGGGGAAGTGCTTGCCCACTGCCAGCACCCCCACCTCCTGCATGGCGGTGATCGCCGCCGCTCCAAATTTCGCCACCCGCTCCGGCTGCGATCCATACGATCGGATGCCAATGACCGGGTTTTGGGGGTTGTTGTTCACGTCCAGATCCGGGGCAAAGTTGGTGTTGATGCCCACCGCGCGCAATTCGGTGGCCATGGCGCGGGCAACGTCTCGGGCAACTTTCAAATCTCCGGTGGCGGCAACGGCCATCGCGCCTGGGAACTCGGTAAAGCCCTTGTCTTCGGTAAGCCGGGCCACGCGCCCGCCTTCCTGGTCAACCGCAACGATCAGGCCGGGATGGCCGCTTTCTACCGCGGCCTTCTGCAACGTGTTGGTCAGCCGGGCAACCTGCGCGGGGCTTTCCACATTGCGGGCAAACAAAATCACACCGCCAACGTGATAGCGGGTGACCATTTCCAAAAGCTCAGGGGTGGCCTCCACTCCATCAAATCCAATCACCATCACCTGGCCGATCTTCTGCTCAGTGGTCATGCCGCGGAACCACCCTTCCGCAGAGGGAAGGCTGGTGGGCGTGGGGTGAGCAGCGGACGGTTCGGCAGCGGGCTGTGTTACACCGGGGACAGCATTGGTGGGGGGTGGTGGGGTTGGGGATTGGGTGGGCACGGCAGTATTCCTGGATGTAATCATACAAGAAACGAGGAAAAACAGGAAAAAAACAGCCGGATGGAAACGCCGGATCAGCAAACCGGAGAGGTTTTTCATGGTGGTTGCTGGTTATTCTCACAAAATTCCCCTCCCCATCGCGGGGAGGGGAATTTTGTGGGTTTGCTTACTTACCGCAGTTCGTAGCTCTCGGCCAGTACTGGTACGTACTCAGCATCGGTCATCATGTACCAGAACAGGGGAGGGAGGGTCAGCGGATAGTGCACCGAGCCGACGCCAACCGGCAGCGAATCGGTGGTGAAGAGGTTGTAGTGCGCCTTGGGCGGCTGCGGATAGGGGTAGCTGGAGTTGAAGCTCCGCTCCATGCGCTGTGTCTGCATGGTGCCATCCAGAACCTGGATCGCAACATAGTTGTCGCCACCCTGGTTATTCTGGTAGATCTTGTCTTCCAGCGGCTTGAAGTTCGTCACCGTGGTGCTGTTGATGGGGTCGTTGGTGAAGCGCTCGAAGAAGGCCAGAACCGGCAGCTCTTCGTTAACGATCAGAGCGAGCTGGGCGATGTAGGGCTTCTGAGCCTCCGCGTCCATGCCTTCGCCCGACTTGTTGATCAGTTCAACGATGTCAACTTCGGTGCCATCCGGCGCTGTCTGCATCCACGACCAGTTCATACCGGCAGGTTCGCCAGCGTCGTTGGGGTTGTTGCGCGGGGTGTTGAGGTAGTAGTTGAACGAGGTCTGGGGATGCGGCGGGTTGTAGTAGATCGCCAGGTCAACCAGGATCTGATAGTCACCTTCCGACTGGATGGTGGCGCGTTCAGAAGACTGATAACCGCGTACCGAAGCATTGATGCCGAAGGCGCGGAGCTGATCGGCGGCGTTTTCAGCCGCGGCGAACCAGTCGGCGAAGTCGGCGGGGACGGAAAGCTCAACAGAGAACGGCTGACCATTGGGGTCGTTCCAGGTGTTGCCGTTCTTGGTGAAGCCGGCGGTGGTCAGCAGCTCTTCGGCCTTGGTCAGATCCTGCTCGTACTTGTTCAGCTTGCCGATGGTTTCGGAATCCAGCCAGGTTTGTACCTGAAGGTCGGTGAAGCCGGCCATGTATTCAATCGCGCGGCCAGATTCACCCAGGGAGACCAGGGCGTTCTCTTCGCGGTCGATGATGTAGGCAAAGGCCTGGCGGACTTCCTTGATGGCGAGGTTCTCATCGGTCTGGTTGAACCACATGCCAGGGCCGGTGCCCGTCGGGCCGCGAATGATCTGGAAGCTGGGATCAGCGGTGAAGGCAGAGATGTTGGCGGGGGTGAAGCCGTGGGTCGAGTAGTCGATCTGCCCGGCCAGAACCAGCGGTACGGTCTCGTTGGTCTCACCGTAGAAGAGCTTCAGCGTGTCGAAGCCGACTGCGTCTGCATTGTAGCCATTTTCATTCTTGACCATGGTCAACTCAGCTTCGGTAACCGACGCGGGGTCGATCTTGTAGGGGCCGCTGGCCAGGTAATCTTCGGGTTTGAAGGCGGCGAGCTTATCCAGGAAGGCCTTCACCTCATCGCCCTTGCGGTCAGCAGCCTTCTCGCGCAGCGCCTTGGCCTCGTCCATCAGCTCAGCGTACGGAGCGTGGGGGCGAATGATGTTGGCGCGCAGGATCAGGCGGATAACGCGCGGCGAAACGGTGCTCAGAACGAATTCGGCGGTGCGGTCGTCGACGACGCGGATCTCTTTGATGAAGTTCCAGGTAGCATCGTTCTGCGCCCAGAAGATATCATAGGTGCCGACGATATCCTGAGATGTGAGGGGGGTGCCATCGCTCCAGGTCAGGCCCTCTTTCAGCGTCACAGAGAGGACGCGGTCGCCTTCTTCAACCTCGGGGGCGGTGGTGGCGGTGGCCTCAGCGGCGGCGGTCGGTTCGGCAGCGGCGGTTGTCGCGGTCGGTTCCGGCGCGGTTGTGTTCGTCGGGTTAGCGGCAGGCGGCTGAGCGGCTGTCGTCGGTTCGGCCGTCATAGTCGCTGCGGGCGTGCAGGCGCTCAGGATGAGCACCAGGGCGAGCAGTGCGTTCAGAAGCAAATACTTGGTCTTCATACGTTCCGATTCTCCTCTTGCAACAAGACTGAGATTCCATCCTCGTGGAAGGAAAACACACATGTTTTCGGTTTCGCGCCTCTTACTGGCGCAGTGAAGGTTGATTTTCCAGCATCACCTCCTCTCTAAACAGGTATTCTTCCAACCCCGGCGGCGGTTTCCGCCGGGAAACTCACTTTTGTGATTTGCGGACCGAGATGATAAGCCCAACCAGAAGGATCAATCCGGCGATCAGGCTGAGGGTGGATACAACAAAAGGCGCGCTGTTTGGCTCTGTTGAGAACATCAGTACGACTGATGTAATGATCATAAACAGCGCCACGCTAAACCATGCTTTGCCTGCATCTGGTCCCATCATCTCGCGACTCCGTTATTCTCTGGCGCGGTGAATTTCCACACCGTCTGACCCAGGCCCAGGGATAACACCGATCGCTTCACGCTCTCGCGCAACGAGGTGGCAGGATGCCGCGGTTCCGTCAGCGTACTTCAACAGCGGCGGAACCACGTTTTCGCACTCTTCGCCCAGGAAGAACGGGCAGCGCGGGTGGAAGGTGCAGCCGGTCGGCAGCCGGGTAAGGCTCGGCACGTCCATGCTGCGCAGCTCAATACGCTCTTTGGTGCGCGTGATGTCTGGGTCTGCCTCTGGGATGGCAGAGAGCAGCACTTTGGTGTACGGATGCTGCGGATTTTCGACAAGCTGGCGCGCCGGGGCGATCTCGACAATGCGGCCCAGGTACATCACGCCCACGCGGCCTTCCCAGGCGAAGTATTTTGCCAGGGCCAGGTCGTGGGTGATGAACAGCACAGCCAGGCCCATCTCCTGCTTCAAGCGCAGCAGGGTATTGAGCAGGCTGATGCGGATGGACACGTCGACCATCGAGACCGCTTCATCCGCGACAATAAACGACGGGTTGACCGTCAGCGCGCGGGCCACCGATACACGCTGGCGCTGCCCGCCCGAAAGCTGGTGTGGGTATTTGTCCAGCAGGTCGTCCGGAGGGGTCAAGTCGACCATTTGCAGCAGCTCGCGGGCATGGTCGCGGGTTTGTTTTTCATTGTGGGTGATGCCGTGGTGGCGCAGTGGGAACGACAGCGCTTCGTAGATGGTATGCACCGGGTTGAGCGAGGCGTAAGGGTCCTGGTGGATCATCTGCACGCCCAGGCGGTACTTCTTCAGGTCGCTGCCCCGAAGGGTGCTGATATCCACGCCGTTGTAGAGGATGCGACCCGAGGTGGGGTGATCCAGCCCGGCGAGAATTTTGCCGGTGGTGGTCTTTCCGCAGCCCGATTCACCGACCAGGCACAGCACCTCGCCGCGCTCCACGTCAAATGAGACGCGGTCGACGGCCTTGATCTTCTTGCGCTTCACCTCAAATTCGCGGGTGATCTTTTCCAGGCGGATTAGCGGAGCACTCATGCTGCCCAGCCTCCTTTCAGCGATTCGCGGGCGGTTTTCCAGTGCCAGCAGGCGGCGAAGTGGCCGGGAGCGACCTCGATCAGCGGAGGCTCTTCCGTGCGGCTCTGGTGATCTGCCAGCGGGCAGCGCGGGTGGAACTTGCACCCGGTGGGCAGCTCGATCAGATCCGGCGGCGAGCCGGGAATGGAGCCAACCTGGTCTCGGTGGCTGCGCAGGGTGGGCACGGCGTTGATCAGGCCGATGGTGTAGGGGTGGACCGGGTTCTTGAAGATGGTGTACACCTCGCCCATTTCTACGATCTTGCCCGCGTACATGGTCGCAACGCGGTCGGCCAGCTCGGCGGCCAGGGAGAGATCGTGCGAGATAAAGACCAGCGAGAAATCGAGCTTTTTAAGCAGGTCTTTCAGCACGTCCATAATATTGCGCTGCGTGAGGATATCGAGCGCGGTGGTCGGCTCATCCATGATGAGCACCTGGGGCTCCAGCAGCAGGCTCATGGCAATCAGCACGCGCTGGCGCATGCCGCCGGAAAGCTCGTGCGGGTATGCCCGCCATACACGCTCTGGGTCCAGGCGAACAAGGTTCAGCAGGTAGGCGGCGCGTTCGTACAGCTCTTTGCCCTGCAAGTAGCCGTGGGCGCGGGCCGTGTCGGAGAACTGGTCCGAGACGCGCAGCACCGGGTTGAAGGCGTTCAGCGCAGCCTGGAAGACCATTGCCACTTCGCTCCAGCGGAACTGGCGCAAGCGGTCGCCTTTCAGGCTGCGTACATCGATCTGCGAGATGGAGTTGGTTTTCGCTTCAAAGCGGTTGTACGTGATACTGCCCTGGGTGATCCTGGCAGTGGGTGGCAGGAGCTGTACCAGCCCCAGCGCGGCGGTGGTCTTGCCCGAGCCTGATTCGCCGATCAGCGCCAGTACTTCCCCTTTGCGTACCTCGAAGGAGATATCGCGCACTGCCTGCACGACTCCGCGCGCTGCTTTATACGTAACCGACAGGTTCTGGACAGAGATGACAGGAGGTGCTTGTACTGCGGTTTGTGCGGTCATGGATTAAACCTCGGTGCGCAGGCGCGGGTTGAACAGTTCATCGAGTGAGCGGGCCAGCATAACCAGCGAAAGCTCGAACAGAGCGATGGCGCCTACTGGGGCCAGAACGTTCCAGGCAGCGTCTACCTGGTACATAGCGCCCTTGGCATAGGCAAGGGAGAGCATCACGCCCCAGTTGGCGCTGGAGAACGGCACCAGCCCTAAGAAGACAAGGCCGGTCTGCTGGTAGATGGCGGAAGTCATGGAGAAGACCAGCGAAATAGCGATGTAGGACATCATATTGGGCAGCATCTCGCGGAAGATGATGTGCGAAGTGCCCATATCCAGCGCTACTGCGGCTTCTACGTAGTCGCGGCGGCGCAGTGAGAGAACCTGCGAGCGGATTTGCCGGGCCAACCCAGGCCACGAAAGCGCCGCCAGCAGCAATGCCAGCAGCCAGGGTGAATCGAGCCGCACCAGGGTTGCCAGCACGGCCAGTAATGGGAATTGCGGCACGGTGAGCCAGATATCCACGAGCTGCATCAAGAAGCTGTCGACTGCGCCGCCCGCGAAGGCGCTGATCCCGCCAACCAGCACGGCAATAGCGGTGGTCATCAGGCCCGCCAGGAAGGCGATGATCATGATGTCTTTGCCACCGTGAATGATTTGGATCAGGTTATCCTTGCCCTGGAAGTCGGTGCCCAGCGGGTGCGACCAGGAAGGCCCCTGGTAGATCTCTTTGACGTTAGCGCGGGTTTCGGCAGGCACAATCAGCGGACCTACAAAGGCCATCAACACCATGCCAACGAGCAGAATCAAGCCAATGAAGCCGGATGGGTTGCGCCGCAGCAGCCGGAACGAACGTCTCAGCTCGGCGAAGGTATCGGAGAGAAGGGTTCCGGCCTGGTTCATTTTCCACCTCCGGTAACGCGGGCGCGGGGATCGAGCACGCCGTAGAGCAGGTCTGCCAGGAAATTGGCGAGAATGACGGCGACGGTAGTAACAATAAAGACACCCTGCATCACGGGATAATCACGCGAGTAGAGGGCTTGCGAAAGCAGGTAACCAATGCCCTGGTAGGTAAAGATGCGCTCGATGATCAGCGAGCCGCCCATCACCACTGCAATGGAGATCGCCAGGCGAGTGGCCAGGGGCAGGCTGGCGTTGCGGCCTACGTAGGCCGTCATAATGCGCGAGTCGGGCAGGCCGCGGGCGCGGGCGACTGTGACGTAATCTTCGCCTAGCGTGCTGATGGTGCTGCTCTTCATGGTCAGCATCCACGAACCGGCGGTGCCGAGGATGTATGCCAGGGCTGGCACAGCCAGGTGGGCGAAGATATCGGCAATAAACTCCAGGTTGAAGCCGGGCGTTACGCCGGGGCTGGCCGATCCACGCATGTACTGAATCGGCACGAGCCGGGTGATGACGCCCAGGAACATGAACAGGAGAATGGCCGTAAGGTAGGCGGGCACGGCATCGATGATTGCAGCGAGGTTGGTCAGCAGATGGTCGAGGAAGGAGTTGCGCCGGTAAGCGACGATCATGCCCATCATAATGCCGAGGAAAAAGCTCAGCATCAGGGAGATGCCCACGGAAAAGACCGTCCAGGGCAGGCGTTGGGCGATCATGGTGTTGACCGAAACACCTTGCGACCGGTACGATTGCCCTAAGTCCCCGCGCAGCAGGCCGGCCAAAAACTCGAAATACTGCTCCAGCAGCGGCTTATCCAGATCGATACCCATCAGAGAGGCGGCTTGCTGGGTTGCTTCTTCAATCGAGTAACCGCGGTTGATGACCAGATCCTGTACCAATACGTCTACCGGGCTGCCGGGCATCAGGCGGATTACGAAGAAGATAATGGTGATAACGATCCATAGGGTAAAAAGCATTTTCAACAGCCGCCGTAGCAAGAAGTTATTGGCTATCTTGCGTGCTACTCGGGCGAGGGGACTGCTGGTGCTTTCCGGTTGGGTCGGAAGAGCAATATCTGCCATGCGTCCAAACTCCTTCAGGGGCTCTTTGCCGGAAATCGCAATGAAATGAATGACAGTCAGGTATCAGGCGGCGTAACAGAATTCCGAGCGCCTACCGGCTAGGCCGGTCACTCCTCACGAGCAGGTGAAGTAACGTTGAGCTTGTCCGTTTTTACCACGACCTGCTGAATCTGCGCGCTGCCGGCGAAAAGCTCGGTGCGGTAGCGCAAAAAGCCCGCCCTGGTGACACCCAGCGTATATTCCACTGGCTCGTCATCGGCGGTGTAAGTGGTGCGTTCAGAAATAAGCACAGGCGAGCCGGGGGGAACATCCAGCTTCTGCGCGGAATGCGGGTCCGCGGCGCCGGCTTCTAAGAACTGCAAAGCGCGGACGCTGTATACCTCATATACTTCACGCAAGATGCGGTACAGCGACTCGTTGTTCTCGATCTTGCTTTTCAGGTTGGGAAACTGCTCACATGCCAGATGCGCGCGCTCCACAGAAAGGGGGAAGCCATCCGCCAGCCGCAGCCGGGTGATACGATAGGCATTCTCACCGGGCTTCATCTTAAGCGCGCGGGCGACGCGACGGTCAGCGGGGATGATCTCGACCCCCAGCAGGCGCGTGGAAGGCTTGAGCCCCTGGCTGGCGATTTCTTCGGTCCAGCCCATCAGGTGCTGCAGGTCCTGCTCGATGCGCGGGCGGCGCGAAACAAACGTTCCCTTGCCGGGGATCGAGTAGAGCCAGCCTTCACTCGCCAGCGTTTGGAGTGCCTGCCGGACGGTCATCCGGCTGACTCCTGTGGCTGCACTGAGTTCGCTTACGGAGGGGATCTTTTGCCCGGGCGCTAGTTCCTGGTCGCGTATGGCAGCCGCCAATATCCGCCGGATCTGCATATAGAGCTGTTCGGAACTGTTTTTGTCGAGGGTGGTGAAGTCCATGCTTGTCCCTTACCTTGATAGGCCAGTCTATACCGTGCTAGACTATGCTAACCGAAAACCGGGGGAGAGTCAATAGATTTAATCGCAAATGGGTGTGGGGAAACGTTGTCAGGTTGTAATCATCATTGAAACCCATATTGAGCGTTATCTTTATTTCATTCACCGCACGACATTAGAGGAAAATGAAAAGCTTGATGTTTTTTTGACGGTTCGAGAATAGCATTTATACGCCGCTTTCCTATAATGTATAACTAGTACTGCAACTTTTTTGGTTGTGATGGATGTGTTGGGGTGCGAAACATTCATACACATCCATCACAACCAAAGTGAGAGGATACCAAGGAGGATAAAAAATGGGTAATATCTTAGGATGGATTATTCTTGGTGCTATTGCCGGCTGGCTGGCCAGTATCGTCACCGGGCGCAACTCGCAGATGGGCTGCATTGCCAATATTATCGTTGGCGTCGTTGGCGGCCTCATTGGCGGCTGGCTCATGAGCAACGTGTTTGGCACTGCTGGCCTCACTGGCTTTAACATCTGGAGCCTGCTGGTGGCCTTCGTCGGCGCGACGATTCTCCTGTTGATCTGGAACCTCATCGCCGGTCGCAGGGCATTGTAGCACCACACAGTGGTGCACCCAAAAAAAAGAGGCTGCCTATACCAGGGCGGCCTCTTTTGCTGTACAAGGAGCGAGAGGTGATTATTTCATTCCTCTTTAGTAACCGGGATTCTACGCTTCCTTTTTTGCCCGGATCAGATCCGAGACCCCTGCTACTATTCGATCCAACCCAAAAGTCAGAAGAAACTCTGGGTCCGATACGCTCTGATACTGCTCTCCGGCTGAAGTTCCTACGCGGGTAGCGACGGGGAAGCGGGCCGGATCGGCAAATTTCTCTAACAATGGGGCCTGGGTAACCCACCACTCTGAGTCATCGATTCCGGTCTCCTGGCGGATCGATTGGGTCGCTATATATGTCCTG
Organism: Chloroflexota bacterium; assembly: GCA_023434145.1. Lineage (GTDB taxonomy): Bacteria > Chloroflexota > Anaerolineae > Anaerolineales > Anaerolineaceae > DSYU01. The sequence continues at coordinate 40,925 of JAEYTI010000151.1, forward strand.
GCGCAGCCTTCCACATGGGTCAGGATCAGGGTGAGCGTTGCATCCATCTCAACATCCGTAAGACCGAGTCGGTCGAGTGGGCGTAGCTCTGCCTCATACTTTAGGGAGGCGTGGGGGCCAAGCCCCGGCCGGGCAGGGCCGAGTTGAAGCATCCACGGATGTTGTTTAAAAAGCGCCCAATTGCGGTGGGCGATAAAGCGCATGGCAGCCCGCCAGTCTCCGGCCTGGCTAGAAGGTTCTTCCACGCTCTGATACAACTCCCCGTACGCCGTATCGAGCATCAGATCGATTAGCTCGGTCTTACTGGGAACATGCGTATACAGCGACATGGTGCCCACCCCCAGCCGCTCTGCAACGCCGCGCATGGATAGCGACTCGATACCCTGCGCATCGGCAATCTCGATTGCGGCGGCAATAATGGCTTTCAGTGTAAGGCCAGACCGCCCTGGATTGGTTTGTGAACCCCAGAGCAGCGCCAGCCTGCGCGCCGAATCTGAGGACGGATTGTTCTTGTTCTTCATCCTTCGCTCCCTTGACAAAGACCTTTTCCAAGTATACAATAAGTTCGTACCGTACTATGTACGGTATTATGTACGCAAGCCAAACCTATGTTCGCAACAAGGGAAGGTGCATTTGAAAGAACAAGAATTTGCAATCCAGGCGGTTCATCTGAGCAAGCATTATCGAGGAGCGCCAGCGGAAGGTTCGCCTTCGAAGAGAGCTGGGCTGAATGATTTCAACCTCTCTGTCGCTTCCGGGTCGATCTGCGGGCTGCTAGGACCCAATGGCGCAGGGAAGACAACGGCGGTCAAGATCCTGACCACGCTGCTCGCCCTTGATTCTGGCCAGGCCTGGGTCGCAGGATATGACGTTACGACCCAGGCCAGGCAGGTGCGCGAGTGCATCAGCCTGGTGGGCCAATATGCCGCGGTCGATGAGATCCTAACTGGCAGACAAAACCTTGTGATGTTCGGGCAGTTAAACCATCTTTCTACTCGACACGCCTGTTCCCGGGCAGATGAGCTGCTGGAGCAGTTCGGGCTGACCGGTGCTGGCAAGCTGCCGGTCAGCAAATATTCGGGCGGGATGCGCAGGCGGTTGGATCTGGCGGCCAGCCTGATTGTTACTCCCGCAGTGCTCTTTGTCGATGAACCGACGGCCGGCCTCGACCCGGTTGGCCGGAAGGAAGTCTGGGAGGCCATTCGCTCGCGGGTGGCCGATGGCACCACCGTGCTGCTGACCACGCAATATCTCGAAGAGGCAGACCAGCTTGCGGATCGTATTACGATCATCGAATCGGGACACGTTATCGCAGAGGGAAGCTCCGATGAACTCAAGTCGATCGTCGGAGGGGACCGGATCGATATTGAACTCCGGCCTGAGGCAGAATTAAACCCCGTCGTCCAGATTCTTCACCGGGCGGCCTCTGGCCCTATTCAGGTCGATGCGGCCTCGGGGCGGGTCAGCGCGCCGGTCACGGATCGAACCAGGGCCCTGATCACTGTTGCGAATGGGCTGTCTGAGGCGGGCATCGAACCGGAAGACATCTCGCTTCGACGGCCAACGCTCGATGAAGTTTTCATCCACCTGACCGGTCAAACCGAGACAGATCAATTATAGGAGGCGCAAACATGAATATCGAAGCGCATTCGGCTAGCGAAAACTGGCGGGGCAATTCTCTGGCAACCCAGTTGCTCTGGGCAGCGAAAGATGCCTGGACAATTACCCGGCGTGACCTATCCCATTGGCGGCAACAGCCCGGCACAGTGCTCATGATCTGGTTCTTTCCAATCATGATTACGCTGTTATTTGGGCTGTTCTTCGGCGGGGCTATCCAGGTTCCAAACGGTGGCAGTTACCTGGAATTCCTGATGCCGGGCATGTTCACGATGACCATGCTCTTTGGTCTGGATACTACCGTCATTGCGGTGACCACCGATGCCTCGCGGGGCGTGACCGACCGTTTCCGATCCTTGCCAATGGCAGCATCGGCTGTGGTATTTGGTCGCTGCATTGCCGATATGCTCAATTCGCTGGTTGGGCTGGCCATTATGCTCGTGGCCGCCCTACTCATGGGATGGCGCTGGCATCGGGGAATCGATGAAGCGCTGCTCGCGATCTGCCTGCTCCTTCTGCTCCGGTTTGCCCTGCTCTGGATAGGGATTTTCATCGGACTGAGTGCCAGCGGTCCGGAGGCTGTTTCTTCGGTGCAGGTGCTGGAGTGGCCGGTCGCTTTTCTCTCGAGCGTGTTTGTGGACCCGGCAACCATGCCGTCCTGGTTGGGAGCCATTGCGCAGTGGAACCCTCTTTCCGCCGTTGCCACTACGACACGAGCATTGTTCGGCAGTCCCGGCTGGCAATCGGGTAGCTGGGCATCGGTGCATTCCCTGTGGATTGCGCTTTTCTGGATCGCCCTGCTGACTGCCATCTTCCTGCCGCTATCGGTGAAAAAGTACCGCGGCCTTCACCGCGGCTAGCGAAAAACAACCGATACCATTCTCTATTGGATCATAACAAGGTGCAGGCGATACCGCCTGCACCTTGTTATTACTGTAACGGAATGAGAGGGATTTTTTGTTGTTTATGGGCAGCTTTGCTGCCCATAAACAACAAAAATCCCCTTTAAAATTCGTCTTTAGACAAACGTCAGTAACCTGACAAATTGTCAGGTTGAAAACAGCACCTTAAAAACCGAGTTTCAAGCCGTTTTCGCAGCAACCGGGGTCTTTTTCACCACCGGAAAGCGCGGTTTA
>JAEYTI010000211.1 GCA_023434145.1 Chloroflexota bacterium
GTTGTAGGGGAACGTTGCGAAGCAACGTTCCCCTACAACCACGGCAAAACCCAAGGAGTGAGAAAGATTGCGTGCGAATTCACTTTTTTCTTTTCGCAAACAGAGGACCAGACCAAAGAGTACCAAATCGTTATTTCTTCTTGCCCTTTTTGGGCGGTTGAGGCGGCTGCGGGTCACGGTCGCCGGGAAAATAGCGCTTTTTTGGTTTGGCTGGGCGGTAGCCAGGTCCGGTTGGTTCAATGGGTTTATCCGCCTGGGACGGGTCGATTCCGAACAAATCGTACCATTCTTTCATCTTGCTGCCGGGGTTGGGCGGGGTGGGCTTGGGTGGCTCAACCGGCTCAGAGGCGCGCCTGCTCTCCTGGCGGGCTTTCTTCAGCTCATTGGAAAGGGCGTTTTCTTCCTCGCGGGCGGCAAGCAGTTCATCAGCAAATGCCTCGGAGGAGACGACACGCGCCCCGGTCTCACGAGCGTTGCTCTGCACCTGCCGGTCTGAGGAGACAACCACGGCGGTGCGGGCACGGCGTCCCAAAAAGTCGAGATACTGGCGAATGGCGCTATCGGCGGTCTTGCCTTTTACGACAAAGTGGGCGTGAATGCCACCGATCACACGCTCACCCGACTTGCCGGGCGGTGCGCCATCAAAGAACACCTCGATTTCTTTCTGGCGCTTTACCCGCGCGTAGATCTGGAGCAGCTTGAGAAGCTCCATCTCATCGTCGATGTTGCGCAGATCTAAGCCTTTCACTTTGCCAATAAGGTTATGACCATCGATAACATGCATGGGTTCGATTTTACTCGGAAAGTATGCTATCATACAAGGGCGGTGCCCGCTTTCGGCCGCTGCGGCGCCGCAATTAACGGACGGGAAGGCAGCAATGAAACCTCGCAGCAACCTCATTTTTTATCTCCTGCTGAATATCCTCGTCTCGGCGGCGACGACACTGGCGGTGCTTTACGTGTGGGAGCGCCTGCGTGGCGGGGATGCGCTGCCCCCGGCGGTAGTACAGGCGACCATCGAAGCGGTGCGCGCCGAACGCACGCCCTCTCCCGCAGTGGTCGCGACCAGTGAACCTGCTACGCAGCAGCCGGTCAGTGTCATTCCGAGCGCAACCCTGCCCCCACCCAACCAGCCGGTGATCACGATCGAGCGCGTGGTTGGCGCAGGAGACCTGCAGAACGAAGTGGTGTTCCTCCAGCGCACGGGCGAGGGCAACGTCTACATGGTGGGCTGGCGGCTGGAAGACGAAGACGGTAACGCATACGTTTTCCCCGAGCAGCCGGCGCTCACACTCTATAAAGACGGGCGAGTGCAGGTTTACTCGAAGCCCGGCGATGATACAGCCATTGAAGTCTTCTGGGACCGGGAATCCGCTGCTTTTCGCAGCGGCGAAACCATTCGGCTTCTGGATATGGATGGCAACGAGCGCGCCGCGTACACCATTCCCTAGAACGGTGAAGCGATGACCGAAGATTTTGAGAACCCGATCGATAAGATCATCCGCGAGGCGCGAGAACGCGGTGATTTTGATAACCTGCCAGGCAAGGGCAAGCCGCTGCACTGGGATGACGAAGCTCACGTCCCGGAAGATAAGCGCATGGCAAACCACTTGCTAAAGAGCAACAACTTCACGCTGGATTGGATTGCATTGGGGCAAGAACTGGATGCCGCGTATGAACAGATCAAACGCGAGCTAGCGCACGCACGCGCAGAACGCGCCGCGGGACGGATCGGCGCGGCGGACTGGCCGGTGGTTGCCAAAAGCCTCGCGGAGAAACTCCGCGCGCTCAACCGCAAGGTAATCGGGTACAATGTGCGCGTGCCGCACGAGCAGTTCTCCAAGCGGCCCTACCCAATCGATCCAGACCTGAAAGATAGATGAATTTTGTTTTGCTGTGTTTTGGCACTTCGCGCTACAAACACGACAAAACAAAGTGCATTATACATAGCCAGCACAGGAAGGACATGCCATGACCCAGGCTTTTTACCGCAAGTGGCGGCCTCAAAAGTGGGAGGAAGTTGTATCGCAGGAACACGTGGTGCAAACACTGCGCAACGCGGTGCGCACAGGGCGCATCGGGCACGCCTACCTGATGGCCGGTCCGCGCGGGACGGGCAAAACAACAACCGCCCGCCTGCTGGCAAAGGCGCTCAACTGCCTGGCAGAAGATTCGGCAGCCCGACCCTGCGACGAGTGCGCGCACTGTCAGGCAATTAACGCCGGGCGCTTTATGGATTTGATCGAGATCGACGCCGCGTCGAACACCTCGGTGGATGACGTGCGCGAACTGCGCGACAAGATCAACTTTTCGCCGTCACAGGGGCGCGTAAAAGTCTATATCATCGATGAAGTGCACATGCTCTCCACGGCGGCGTTCAATGCGCTGTTGAAGACGCTGGAAGAACCGCCGCCGCACGCCATCTTCATCCTCGCCACCACCGAAGTGCACAAGATCCCGGCAACGGTGCTCTCGCGCTGCCAGCGGTACGAGTTCCGGCGCATCCCGGTCAGCGAGATCGTCAAGCACCTGCGCGCTATGTCGAAAGAAGAGAAACTGGACGTGGAAGAAGAAGCGCTGCAGTTGATTGCCCGGCAGGCGACCGGCGCCATGCGCGACGCCATCTCGCTGCTCGATCAGCTCGCATCGACCGGCGAGAAGGTGACGCTGAAAGAGGCGCAGATCGTACTCGGGACGGCCACCAGCGGCATGGTGATCGACTTGATGAGGGCGGTGCTGGAGAAAGACGCGGCGCGCGGGATGGAAGTGATCCACGAATCGCTCGATTCGGGCACCGATGCGCGGCAGTTCGCCCGCCAGGTAGTCGATTATCTGCGCAGCCTGCTGCTCGTGCGCATGGGCAACGCCGACCAGGTGGACGCCACCCCCGAACAGCGCAAGGAGATGGTCGAAACGGCGCGGCAGTTTGAGGTGGGGCAGCTTTTAGAGACGATCCGGCTGTTTAACGCCGCCGCGACTGATACCAGGGCATCCTGGCACCCCGGCTTGGGGCTGGAACTGGCGCTGGCGGAAAGCCTTGCTCCGAAAGAAGTGATGGTTCAACAGGTAGCGCAGCCTGCCCAACCGGCAGTGAAAACCGCACCCACACGGCAGACGCCTGTAGAAGATTCGATGCCCCCGAACGTGTCGTATCAGTCCAACACCACAGCACCCGCACGCCAACCGGCAGCGCAACCAGCACGCCCCGCGAAGACCGAGGCGCAGATGGAAGAGCCACCGGATATGTTCGAGGATGCACCTGTCGCCGCGCAGAAACCGGCCCAGCAAGCATCCCAGGCGGCGGGGAAGCCCGCCAGCCAGCCGCAGGCCAGTCAACAAAAACAAGCATCCGCTGCACAACCACAAGAACAAGCACCCCAGGCAGGCAGCGGCAAAACCGTCACCTTGCAAGATGTGATGCAGAACTGGCAGCGTATCAAACAGGCGGTAAAGAACGAGAATTCACTCAGCGCGGCGGCGCTCAACTCCAGCCGCCCGCTACAGATCAAGGACGGTATTCTGATTCTTGGCTTTCTGAGTGAAGTGGTAAAATCGAAGATGGAGACGGAGGAAAACATCAAAATCCTCCGCAAGGCGCTCCAATCGATCCTCGGCGCGACGCTGGGTATCCGCTGCATCGTGACCGGCGCGCGCTCAGCCTCGCCCGGCGATCTGGATGTTGACGGCGATGGCGTGGTTGGCACAGCGTTGAACCTGGGGGGAAAGATCGCATTCGAAGAATAAGAGACCGAGTAGTTTTATCTCGTCATATTGGCGATGTGCATCGCCAATATGACGAGATAAAAACAGACCCTGGAAAAAGACAGATGGAGGTAGAAAGATGGCGAAAGGGTTTAACCGACCGAAAGGCCAGAGCGGCGGCGGGATGGGCGGCGGGGGCATGATGGGCCAGCTCAAGAAGCTGCAAGAGCAGATGGAACAGGCGCAAGCCCAGCTTGCGGAAGAGACCGTCACCGCTACGGTAGGTGGCGGGACCGTGAAGGTTACCTCTACCGGTGACCAGCGCATCACCAAGATCGAGATTGACCCGGATATGCTGAAGGATGCGGACGCCGAGATGCTGCAAGATATGCTGCTCTCGTGCGTGAATATGGCGCTCGACAAAAGCCGCGAGCTGGCTTCCGAGCGGCTTGGGCCGCTGGCAGGCGGCGGACTCTCGGGTATGGGCCTGGGATTCTAAGCCGTGGCCGGTGCGCTGCCTGCTCCGCTGCAAAACCTGGTCCTGGCCTTCGAGCGCTTGCCCGGCGTAGGGCCAAAGACGGCCTCACGGCTGGCGTTCTACCTGCTGCGTGCCCCCGAAGACATCTCGCGCCAGCTCGCGGAAGCGCTGCTGGCGATCAAATCTGCCACGGGTATGTGCGAAAACTGCTTCAACATTACCCTGGCTGGGCAGACCTTATGTGACATTTGCGCCAACCCGCGCCGCGATGAAGGGTTGATTTGCGTGGTGGAAGAGCCGCTGGACGTGCTGATGCTGGAACGCACCGAGGGTTTCCAGGGGCGCTACCACGTGCTGCACGGCGTGCTCTCGCCGATCGAAGGCATCGTGCCGGATGATCTCAAGATCCGCCCGCTGATCGAGCGCGTGCGCAAGGGTGGGATCAAGGAAGTCATTCTGGCAACCAACCCGAGCATGGAAGGCGACGCAACAGCGCTGTACCTGCGCCAGCAGCTCGCGCCGCTGGGGCCGCGGATCACGCGGCTGGCGCGCGGCCTGCCCGTGGGCGGTGATTTGGAGTACGCGGATCAGAATACCATTCTGCGCGCGCTGGCGGGCAGACAGGATATGGGATAGATTTAGGCTCATCTGTAGTTTCAAGGAGTTTTGGTGACACAGGGGGTGATCC
>JAEYTI010000296.1 GCA_023434145.1 Chloroflexota bacterium
GCGCGGGTGCGAAGCACCCGCGCACATCCATCACGACCAAAAAAATCAAATCCTAGTGATTTAATTGCTCGATGCTGCGTTGGATCGACAGAATTCGTGGGTGCTTGGGGGGCAGCGAGGCGGTGAGGATCGCGAGGGCGTGTTCGTAGCACTCGCGGGCAGCAAGGCGATCACCCTGCAGGGATAGCAGCGCGCCCAGGTGGTGCAGAGTCTCCGCGAGGCGGGCGTGGTTTTCTCCGTATGCGGCGGTCTCAATTGCCAATGCACGCTCGTACACAGTCCTTGCCATTGGCAGCTTGCCCATCTCTTGCAAGCGTTGGGCAATGCTCTTCAACCGGGTGGCAACACGCGGGCTGTCTTCGCCATACAGCGCTTCGTCAATGGCCAGAGATTGCTCGTACTGCTTCTCTGCGGCTTGTAATTCACCCCGTGATTGGTACGCCAGCCCCAGGTTGAAGGTAATCGAGGCAACTTCGGCGTGCTGCTTGCCGTACGCCTCCATGGCGATCTCCAGCGCGCGCTCGAAGGTGGACTGCGCCTCCTCCAATGCTCCCTCCTGGCGCAGCACCAGCCCCAGGTTGTTCAAGCGGGTGGCGATGCGGGGATGGTTAGCGCCATAATGGGCTTCATCGATCCGCAACGCCCGCTCGTATGCGGTCCGTGCCCCAGGCAGATCCTCCTGCGTTTGCAGCGCGCGGCCCAGGTTGCCCAGCCGCACCGCCACGTTGGGGTGATCCGGGCCAAAAAGCTGCTCGTCGATGGCCAGCGAGCGCTCGTAGGCGGCTTTTGCGCCGGGTAAATCGCCGCTAAGGCGCAGCACTTCGCCCATGTTATTGAGCAGGGTTGCCACGGTCGGATGGTAGGAACCCAAATGGCTTTCGGAGATGCGCAGCGCCTGGTCGAGCGATACGCGCGCCGCCATCAGCTTGCCCTGCGTCAATAACACCGCGCCCAGGTTGCCCAGAACCAGTGCCACGCTCAGGTGATTGGGGCCGTGGCGCTTCTGCAAGATCACCAGCGCCCGGTCAAAGGCATCCTTTGCCCCAGACGGATCGCCTTGCAACTGGTGGATGTGCCCCAGGTTATTCAGAACCGTGGCGACGACCGGGTGGGCATTCCCCAACGCTGTTTCAAAGATGTACTGCGCCCGCTCTCCCGCTTCCCGCGCGGCGGGATAGTCGCCCAGGCTGCGCAGTGCTTCAGAAAGGTTGGCGAGGTCGCGTGCCGTGTTGGGATGGTCCGCGCCAAATACGGCTTCATCGATTGCCAGGGCGCGCTCGTACGCGGCGCGAGCCGCGGCAGGGTCGCCGGAGGATTGTAGTGTCACGCCCAGGTCATTTTCGTCGCGGGCAATGGCGGGGTGTTCCATAACGTTGTAAGCCGTGCGGTCGATCTCCAGCGCTCGCTCGCCTGCTTTCCGCGCCCCGGCGTGATCGCCCAGGTCGCGCAGCACCGAGCCGAGCCCATCCAGGACGCGCGCTGTCTCGGGGTGATCCGCACCGTACGTCTTTTCCGCCAGCATCAGCGCACGCTCTAGCTGTGCCCGGGCTTCTTCCAAATCGCCTAGATCCTGCGCGTTCATGCCCAGCGCGTAACAGTCACGGGCCAGCGCGGCCGGATCTTGCACGGGCTGGGCTTCGTCCACTGCCAGCGCCCGCTCAAGGTACGGCTGGGCCTCGCGCGGCATGCCGCGTTCGCGCAGGTTCGCGCCGAGCAGCAGATTGTCCCGCGCGGTGTTGGGATGATCCGGGCCAAAAGCGGCTTCGTCCAGCTTGAGGGCACGCTCAAACATTGCCCCTGCTTCCCTCAAGCGGCCGGCGGTGCGCGCTTCGATCTGCACGTATTCGCCCAGCGCGGCCCACAGGCTGCCGGCATCGGCAGCGCCGCCCTGCTCGGCATTCTCGGCCACAGCGCGCAGCGGCGCTTCCAATGGGGCGAATCGTAGTGGTTTGTCGGTGTTCAGCACAGCACGGGCTGCTTCCAGCAGCTCCGCCGGTGAAGGCGGGTTGGGCCCATCCAGCCGGGCGACAAGCTTATTGATTGACTGCATTTAGGCCACCTCCCTCAGCCCGCGCCGGGTGAGGGCGTCGGTCATGCGCGCCAGGCGCACCATAAAGGCCACGTCGTGCACGCGGATGATATCTGCTCCGCGGGCTATGCCAACGGATACTGCCGCCGAGGTGCCTTCCAGCCGCTCGTCAGGCGGTAAGTTGAGCGTGTACCCAATAAACGACTTGCGCGATGGCCCCAGCAGCACCGGATAACCAAGCGCGCAGATCTCGTGCAGGCGGTCGATCAGGTCCAAGTTTTGCTCCACCGTTTTTCCAAACCCAATTCCGGGGTCAAGGATGATGTGCTCGTCCGGAACGCCGGCGGCATGCGCCAGCGCAACACTCTCCATCAGCTCGCGGGAGATGTCGCCGATCAGATCGTCGTACTGGACGCCGACGTAGCGCCCGCCCAGGCGTTCTTGCAGCTCGGCGGTGTTGGGCTTTAACCGGTTGTGCATGATTACCACCGGCGCATTGTGCCGGGCGATCACCGAACCCATTTGCGGATCAGCGCGCAGGCCCCACACATCGTTGACCCAATGCGCCCCCGCCTTCAACGCCGCTTCGGCCACAGCCGCTTTGTAAGTATCCACCGAGATGAGCGTGTCAAACTCTTTTGCCAGCGCCTCCACGATCGGTAGAACGCGATCCACCTCCTGTTGTTCACTGACCGTTTCCGCACCAGGACGGGTGCTCTCGCCGCCCACGTCGAGAATATCGACTCCTGCTTCCACGAACCGGCGCGCCTGGGCTTTTGCCGCATGCAAGGCTTCGGTATTGTCCATGCCCTCACCGCCGCGCAGCGGGCCGGTTTTCCGCGCCAGCCCGTCGCCAGAGAAGCTGTCAGGTGTGACGTTGATGACGCCCATCACGTAGGTGCGCGCTCCAAATGCGGGTAGATAGGGCATCACCGGGCGGATGCCGGCGGTGTTCATGCCATCCAGCAGTTCGCGGACGGTTTTGCCCAGCGCGGGGTGGCGCAGATCGGGCGCGAGATCGGCCAGAGGAACCAGCACAAAGGCGCGCTCGGCCATGCGCGGGTGCGGGATGGCCAGCTCCTCGTATTCCACCACCGCTTCATCATATAGCAGCACATCCAAATCGATCACGCGCGGCCCATAGCGGAAGGTGGGGGTGCGGCCCAGGGAATCCTCCAGCTTTTTGAGGAAGGCCAGCAGGTCGTTGGGTGAAAGGTCTGTTTCGGCCAGCACCACCTGGTTAAAGAAGGCGGGCTGATCGGTGTAGCCCCACGGGGCGGTCTCAAACACGCGCGAGCAGCGGCGCACTTTGACTTTGGGGGCCAGCCCTGCCAGCGCGGCGCGCAGATTGGCGGCGCGCCGTCCGACGTTTGTGCCCAGTGCGATGTAAACAGTGTGGGTGGTTTCGGTCATGACTACATCCCCCGGACGGCGTTGATCAGATCAGCCAGCAGACCGTAGGCAGTCGTTTCGGGGCCGGGATTGCCCTCCACGATCCCCAATCCGGGCAGCACGTCCAGCTCGAACTGCACGTAGGAGCTTGTCCCTTCGATGCCGTACAGCGGCGAGCCAGGGCTGACTTGCTCGGGGGCGACGCGGCCTACCACGCGCCCGCCTTCGCGCCGGGCACGGCACACTAGCTTCCAGCGCTTGCCTTCCGCGCGGGCCTGGGCGATCATTGTCGGGGTGATGCCGCGGATGCCCTCCCGCTCTATATCCTGTGGCTTGAGTGGGGAGCCCATCAGCACGGTAGAAAGGGCGGCAACCTTGATCGCCGCGTCCCAGCCGTCGATATCGGCGCTGGGGTCGGTCTCGGTGATGCCAATAGATTGCGCATAGCGGACAGCGTCTTCAAACGCCTCGCCCTGCTCCAGCCGCCCAAGCAGCAGGTTGGTACATGAGTTGAGGATGCCGTGAAAGCCTACCAAATCCGCCGCCGGAAGGGGTCCGCGGAAGAGTGAGAAGATCGGCGCACCGTCCATTACTGCTGATTCGAACAGGAAGCGGCGGTTCTGCTGTTTCGCCAGCGCCGTGAGTTCGGAATGGGCGTGCACCACCGGGCCTTTGTTGGCTGTGATGGCGTGCATGCCCGCTTCCAGCGCGGCTTTCAGATAATCCGCGGCGGGCTGCCCGGTGTGGTGATTGACCGGTGTATTCTCGAACATAGCATCCGCCGGGCAGGCGCGGATAAACGCCAGTACGTCGCTTGGGGCAGGGGTAGTGGAGAGCGATTCAATCGGGCCGCCCGATTCCACCAGCGCCAGGGCACGCTCCAGGTCGATGCCATCTGGGGCGATTGCGGCGCCATGCCGTCCGGTAATAATGCCGGTTACCCGCGCGGAGAAACCGTACTGCGCGGCCAGTGTTTCGCGCTTGCGCAGCAGCAGGCGGGCAAATGCGCGCCCTACGTTACCAAACCCGACCAGCGCCAGCGATAATTGACGCATCCCGCACCTCCCTTTGCTTCGGTATCAGCGGGTAGTATAACAGAATCTCCCCCTGATCCATTTTGTGGCGCTGCGAGAAGATTTGCTTCTCGCAGCGCCACAAAATGTGCCTACACGGGCGGCCAGGGATACGACCGCCTGGATGCGGGCGGGGCAGGAAAGCGGTTTTGCTCGCACAGGCGGCGCGCGCGCCCCATAAGCGCGGCGATCTCACCAGGGCGCAGGAACTGCAGCAAGTCGGTTTGCAGCTTGCTCCCTTCTTGGAGCAAATCTAGCAGCACGCCCAGGCAGGCGCGCAGATCCTGTGGGATCTCCTCGCCGGAGAAGTCCCATACCACGGTGCGCAGCTTCTCTTCCGAGTGGAAGCATAGACCGTGATCAATCAGCCACAGATGATCGGAAGTATCGCGCAGAATATGCCCGCCCTTCCGATCGGCGTTGTTGATGATGATGTCGAACATAACCACCGGGCGCAGCCGCTGGCGATCATTTTCTTCGAAGTTGAAATAGTGATCGTTCGGATCGTGGTCAACATACTGCTGAAGCGAGCCTGGGCCAAGCGGCACGTCCTTGCGGAAGATGGTTGGCGGAACCAGATCCCAGCCGAGCGCCTCACTGATTAGGTAGGCGGCAACCTCGCGTCGGGCCAGCGATCCGTGCGGAAAATCCCACAATGGTTGTTCGCCGCGCACCGGTTTATAAACCACCTGAAAGCTGTTTTCTTTGTAGGTCAGGTCGCCCAAAAAGGTATAATTCGACCCGCTCAAAAATTGACCCTGCAAGTCGACCGTGCCTTGTTGCAGTGCCTCAATCACCTGCGCTTTATCCACAACACCCCACTCTTCCAATTCCCGTCACTTCCAATAAATGTCTTCTCTCCACTGGTGCTTTATCGAGTTTGTTTGACCTGCCTGGCAAGTCATACAAACCCGATAAAGTCCGACAGGTAGTATACGGTTAATGTTTGTGCCCGTTCCGTTTCGGGCAGAAGTGTCCCACCGGATCCATCGGTTGCCCACAGTAGGGGCATACGGGGCGCCCACGTCCAGAGATCTCGAGGCCCCAGTGGCCCAGAGCGGAAAGCTGCGAACGCGTGCACCAGAACCGAACCACGCTCACGTCCTCTTCGTTCCCCTCCACATCTGATGCCTGAATCTCTCGAACAACCAGCACAGCCTGATCGTTATCTGCTTCGTATGCCAACCCCAACTCGCCAACGCGGAACAGCGGGTCAACTGGCGGCTCAATATGCATCAGCGCTTCATCGTAGCCGGGTGTTGCCGCCGGGAGATCGGGATAGCGCTGCTGAATCTCGTTTAGAAAATCCTCAACACCCAGGGCTAGCGTTTGTATCTGGACCTTTTCGACGATCACGGTAACGACCTGATCTTCGGTGCGACCCTGGATGTAAAAGACGCGCTGGCCCGGTTGCCCGATGGCATCCGTTGTCACCTGGGTGACTGGGTTGAGGTCGATTTCAATGCGCGGCATAAACTCTTCTCCTTTAACTATAAGTATACACTTTCCTTAGAGAAGTATGCCATTCTCCCACTGCAAATATTGTACATCAAGCGCTTTTCCGAGCAACATGGGGAGCATCTCTATCAGGTGGGAGGAATTCCCTGTTGTGAAAAATTGGGTAGGGGCCGCATCTGTGCAGGCTTGTGCCATCAAACCGCTAGCCTCGATCATCCGGGCGGTCTGGCGGGCAACTGCGGGGGCAGGGTCGATCACTTGCACCTGTGGCCCGGCGATCTCCTGGATAAGGGGGATAACGAAGGGATAGTGGGTGCAGCCCATCACCACGGTATCCACCCCATTGGCGATCATTGGGCGCAGCGCCGATTCCAGGATGGCCCGCGTTTCTGGTGCGGTCAGTCGTCCCGCTTCAATCTGGCCCACCAGCCCAGGGCAGACGTCTTGCAGCACGGTAATTCCCTTCGCAAAGCGATCAACCACTGTTGCGTACATCTCGCCCTGGAACGTCACCGGGGTGGCGAGCACGCCCACAACGCCGGTGCGTGTCTGCGCCGCGGCGGGTTTTACTGCCGGTTCCATGCCGACAAAGGGTATATCGGGAAAGACGTTCCGCAGGTAGTGCAGCGCCGCCGCGGAGGCTGAATTACAAGCGACCACGACGATCCGCGCGCCCTGCCCAAGCAGGTAACGTGTGATACCCACGGAGTATTCACGCACTTCATCCTGCGTGTGCGCGCCATATGGCACGTGAGCCTGGTCGGCGATGTAGAGCACCGGGTGGCAGGGAATCTGCTCGCGTATGGCGCGCAGCACCGAAAGTCCGCCCACACCAGAATCAAAGATGCCTATGGCTGCTGGAGTCGATGGAGTATTCATATATCTTCTGCTTTGCGGTGTTATCCGTCAACCAAGTCCGGGTCCGAATCGATTGTACGCATCAATTCTATTTCACCCGGCGCGGCGGCACGAATCAGCGCGCGGAACAATGCCCGATGCGGTGCGTGTTCCTGAAGCCACTCGGGATGCCACTGCACACCCAGGCCAAACGGATGCCCCGGCAGTTCCACTGCTTCAACGAGCTGGTCGGGGGCGCGGGCGGCGATTCGCAGCCCGGCTGCGACCTCCTGAATACCCTGGTGGTGCAGGCTGTTCACCGCCAGCGTTTCGCGCCCGCCCAGGATCTTCGCAAGCCGGGTGCCAGCAATCACCGCAACGGAATGGGCCAGCGTGTCGCGCGGGATATTGGGATAGTAATCATGACGCAGCGCCCCTTCGAGCTGGTCGCCAATATCGGTGAACAGCGTCCCACCCAACGCAACGTTCATCACTTGAATTCCCCGGCAGATGCCAAGGAAAGGCTTGCTACGCTCGGCAGCCAGCCGCACCAGTCCAATCTCCAGCGCATCACGAGCGGAGTCGATATCGTAGACGCGCGGGTGGGGCGGCCCGTTGAAGCGGCTGGGGTCAATATCGCCGCCGCCTGTCAGCAGCAGCGCATCAATGCGGGCAAACACCGCCTGGAGGTCTTCGTCTGGCAGGCCAACAGGGATGATAACCGGTATACCACCGGCTCGCATCACCGCCTGCAAATAGGATTCGCCAATGCTCACCAATCCAAATTTGTTGTCTGTGGGCGGCGCGTAGCTCGATGTTACACCAATGATTGGTCGCATGGGACCTCCGAGTATGGAAAAAGGGCGCAGCCAGGTGTGACTGCACCCTCTCTCATCCTGAGATTTGAACCCCTATATTGATACTTTGATGGATCGTTGTATATAGACGATAATTCGTCTATATACAACGATCCATCAAAGTACGAACAGCTTTTAGAAGCGCTGCTTGAGGCGGGCGCTCTTGCCGGTGCGCTCGCGCAGGAAGAACAGGCGGGCGCGGCGGACTTTGCTGTGGCGCTCGACCACGACCTTGTCGATGCGAGGGGAGCGGGTGAGGAAGGTGCGCTCAACGCCGACACCGTTGGTCGCCACACGGCGGACGGTGAAGCTGGAGCTCGTTCCATTGTTCTTGGTGAACAGGACGGTGCCCTTGAACTCCTGAATACGCTCGCGGGTGCCTTCCTTAATCTTTACGTGCACGCTGACGACGTCACCAGGCCGCAGGGTGGGGATGTTCAGGTTTTCGGGTGCCTCAACGGCTTTCATAAGTTCGCTCATCTTAACATTCCTTACGTATTGGTTTTCGTGCGCTCCAGCGGTTGGGATGTGGGTGAGCCGCAGCGCAGTTATGATTGCTTCTGGCGTATTGTACATTGTTGGTGTGGCTGGCTGCACCGGCCACACCAACAATGTACAATACAAACCCAAAATGATTATCGCCTTATGGGCGCGAAGGCGGATTATACCATAATTTCGAAAAATGTGAGTGGAGCGCTTTTCGTGGCCGGGGATGTCTGTCTATGAGAACCAGCCGTAGGAAACCCGTCGTTATCTGTTATACTTTCTCCCCAAGGCTCACCCGTATGCTGCAAAAAATCCGCTCTGCTGCCGCAAAACGCGCCCTACCTTCCTGGTCCATCCCCGCCGCCCTATTTGGGCTGGCCGTGCTTGCGTATGGGCTGCGCGCGCTTTCGCTCGGGTTCTATTGGGACGACTGGCCAAACTTGTGGCTGTTCGACCGCTTTGGCCCGCAGGGTATGGTGGCTGCCTACAGCATCGACCGGCCTTTCTTGAGCTTCATTTACAGTGTGAGTCTAACCGTTTTGGGCAGTTCGCGCCAGGGCTGGCAGATCTTTGCCCTGCTGATGCACTGGCTGTGCGCGGTGGCATTGTGGCGTGTTCTGGCACAGGCATGGCCCCGCCATACCGGCAAAGCGGGTTGGGTGGCCATGCTTTTCCTGGTGTATCCCGGATTCACCCAGCATTGGATCGTTGTGATTTATGGGCAGGCGTTCTTGCTGTGGGCCGTGGCCCTGTTCTCCATTGCGCTCACCTTACGGCTGTTCGTGCATCCGCCTGCCTCATGGGCAGCGCGCTTGGCTGGAACGCTGCTGGCGCTGGTGATGGCAGCGTTTACCATGTTTTCCACCGAATACTTCTACGGGCTGGAACTGCTTCGCCCTGCTCTGATGTGGCTTCTTGCCGCGAATCTCTCCGGAGAGGGGCTGTTTTCTCCACGCTCCGCGTTGTGGAAGCGCCTGGTCCGCGTGCTGCGCGTGTGGCTGCCATACCTGCTGCTGATGATCGTCTTCGCTATCTGGCGTGTCTTGCACGAGTTTAAAGCTCTTTCTGTGATTGAGGCGGCGGAGCGATCCCCGCTAAGCGCGCTGCGCTGGCTGGCTATGATGATTCTGGAAGATCTGGTGGAGGTTTCGCTGGCAGCCTGGGGTCAGGTGCTCCAACTGGGGGGCTGGATCGAACAAGGTGGAAACGATGGTATACAGTGGTTCGTGCTGGTGCTGCTGACCGCGCTCGTTTCCCTGCTGTATCTGTCCCTCCTCAATCGAGGGCAGCGCGATGAAGCAGATCCTCGGCGCATGAACTGGCCTGCTCAGGCGGCAGTTGTTGGCACGTTCGCACTGCTGGTCAGCGGCTGGCCTTTCTGGCTCACCGGGCTGCCGGTGCGGCTGGGATTTCCGTGGGACCGGTACACCCTGCCGCTCTCGGCAGGCGTTAGCCTGCTCCTTGCTGCTGGGATTGACGCGCTGATCCGCAGCAGGGTGGGGAAGGCATCTGTGCTCAGCTTGCTGCTGGCGCTGGCGGTAGGGTTCCACTTCACCACTTCCGCGAGCTACCGCACGGACTGGACCGCGATGCGCGATATGTATTGGCAGTTATCGTGGCGCGCGCCCTCCGTTCAAGCCGATACCATCTTTCTCACCAACAATATCCATCTTCAATATTATGAGGATGATTCCCTTTCGGCGCTGCTCAATTGGATGTACGATCCCGGCAATCCCGAGCCGGTAATGCGCTATCCGCTGCTGGATTACGAGACTCGCCGTAACTCGCTTCCGAAGCTCATCCCAGGTCAACCGGTGGATCGGGAATATCGCGGTGTCGTTTTCCACGGAAACACCTCGCAAATGCTGTTGCTCTATTACGAACCGCCTGGGTGTGTTAAAATTCTTGACCCCGCTTACGACTCGCTGCTGCCCGGCATCCCAGACGTGCTGATGCGCTCGCTGCCTCTCACTGATCCGCGCGCGCTGATCGCTGAAAGCCAGACTCCCGCGCAGCCGCCGGTGGATATTTTTGGGCCAGAGCCGAAGCACCGCTGGTGCTACTACTTTGAGAAGGCAGAGCTTGCGCGCCAAAACGGGGATTGGGATACGGTTGGCGCCCTGGCGCAGGCTTCGACCAAACAAGGGCTGCGACCGCAGATCCCAGCCGAATACCTGCCAATGGTCGAGGGCCTGGTTCGCAGCGGGCGCATTGAAGATGCCTACCTGATGACCATCCGTGCCGAACGTGACCAGCTCTCGCTACGTCCTGCGCTGTGCGCGATCTGGCATCGCAGTCATCCGGATCACGCGGTCAGCAACCCTCCCACACGCTTAGACGAGATCTATGAAGAGATCACCCGCAATTTTGCCTGCCCGGCCCCTTGATGAAAGGAAGTCTGTGAACAATCGTCCCAACTGCTCCATCGTAATCCCGGTATACAACAGCGCCGCAACGCTTTCTCTCCTGGCCGAGCGGCTGGGGAGCATTTTGCCAAACATTGCCGGTGAATTTGAAGTGATTTTGGTAAACGATGGCAGCCGCGACGACAGCTGGGCGACAATTTGCGAGTTGACGGAGCGCTACCCCTGGCTGCGCGGCATTAACCTCATGCGTAACTACGGTCAGCATAACGCCACGCTGTGCGGTGTTCGATCCGCCCGCCATGAGTTCACCATCACCATGGATGATGATCTCCAGCACCCACCCGAGCAGATCCCGTTGCTGTTGGATAAGCTGTCAGAGGGATTCGACGTGGTGTACGGCGTTCCGCACCGCCGCCCACACAGTTGGTGGCGCAACTGGTTCTCGGTGCTCACCAAGCGCGTGCTCGCGCAGGTGATGGGCATCCGTACCATCCGCGACATCGGCGCGTTCCGGGCTTTCCGTACGCAGCTTCGCTGCGCCTTCGCCGATTATCGCAACCCGAACGTCATCCTCGATGTGCTGCTCTCTTGGGGCACTTCCCGGTTTGGCACGGTGACGGTGGAAGAGAAACCGCGCGAGGCGGGGCAGTCCAACTACAATTTCCTCAAACTATTCCGCGTGACGATGATCGTGCTGACCGGTTTCAGCACCGTGCCGCTGCGATTTGCCAGTATGCTGGGTTTTGGCTTCACCTTATTTGGTATCGGCGTATTCTTTTATGTGCTGTTTGTCGCCCTGGTGCAAGGAAGCATCCCCGGTTTTCCGTTTCTCGCATCGATCATCTCGCTGTTCAGCGGCATGCAGCTTTTCGCGCTCGGCATCATTGGCGAGTACCTGGCTCGCATATTTGACCGCAGCATGGACCGCCCCGCTTATATGATCGGTGAGACGGCTGGCGCCCAGGAGCGCGAAGGAGAAACCCGCTCTTGAACGTGGTGATCCTCCAGCCATCCTATATACCGTGGCGCGGTGTATTCGATCAAATCCGCCGGGCGGACGTATTCGTCTTTTACGATGACGTTCAGTACGACAAGCACGGCTGGCGCAATCGCAACCGCATCAAATCACCGCAGGGCGGGCAGTGGCTGACCATCCCCGTCCACAACCAGGGTGTTGTGGTGGAAAACACACCCATCAACCAGATCGAGATCGCCTGGGAACACGATTGGGCGGCGAAGCACCTGCGCGCCATCCGGCAGAATTACGGCAAGACTCCGCATTTTGCCAGTTATGCTGGCTGGTTGGAAGAAGTGTACAGCCGCCGCCCGGCCCTGTTGGCAGATTTCACCATCTCCCTGACGGTGGAAATTGCCCGCATGCTAGGGAACACGCATACGCAGTTTGTGCGCTCCTCCACACTGTGCGCCTCTGGTCACAAAACCGACCGGCTAATCCAGATCCTCACCGGGCTGGGGGCAACGCATTACATCTCGGGTCCATCCGCGCGCAGCTACATTGAGGAAGATAAATTCAAAAGTGCAAACATCACGTTGGAATTTTTGGAATACAATTATCCAGAATACATCCAACTCTACCCACCATACGATCCATATGTCAGTGTGCTGGACCTGCTGTTCATGACCGGGCCCGAAGCCCATGCCTATTTACAGGAACGAGGAA
This sequence comes from Chloroflexota bacterium, assembly GCA_023434145.1. GTDB lineage: Bacteria > Chloroflexota > Anaerolineae > Anaerolineales > Anaerolineaceae > DSYU01. The sequence continues at coordinate 12,180 of JAEYTI010000296.1, forward strand.
GCAATGAGTAATCCGGAAATCCCGAACTTTGACCAGGCGAAAAATTACTTTGAAGAGCGCCTGACTGATCACGGCGCTACGGCACGCGGTGTCGATTGGAAATCTGAATCGGCGCAGGAACTGCGGTTTTCTCAATTGATGAAGGTGATCAACCCGGAAAAATCGTTTACACTGCTGGATTACGGCTGCGGTTATGGGGCGCTGGCTGAATTCATCATCCGCACGGGGTACCCGATGGCGGAGTATTACGGTTTTGATGTGCTGGAAAGCATGATCGCTGTTGCCCGTGATGGGCAGGAGCACCCCGCCTCTTGCACGTTCACGTCCAAATATGAGGATCTGATCCCGGTCGATTACACCATTGCTAGCGGCATTTTCAATCTGAAACTCGAAGTGCCTTATGAGACGTGGACGGAATACGTACTGAGCGAGCTGCACAAAATGAACCGGCTCAGCATCAAGGGCTTCTCCTTCAATATGCTCACCAAGTATTCGGACATGGATTATATGCGCCCGCATCTCTACTATGCTGACCCGTGCTTCTTGTTTGATTACTGCAAACGCAACTTTGCCCGCAATGTGGCGCTTCTTCACGATTACGAAGCATACGACTTCACCATCCTTGTGCGCAAATCGCTCGATTAACCATGCCTGAGATTCGCATTGACTTCAACAAGCCCACCCTTATGGGCAGCGAGATGGCTTACATGCAGGAAGCCATCGCCAACCGGCATATCTCGGGTGACGGTACTTTTACCAAACGCGCTCAGAATATGTTGGAGCATGCAGTTGGCGCGCGGCGCGCGCTACTGACGACGAACTGCACCCACGCACTGGAAATGGCGGCGCTGCTACTCGATATCCAGCCGGGCGATGAGGTGATCGTTCCATCGTTTACCTTTGTTTCCACAATCAATGCATTCGTGCTGCGCGGCGCCAATCCTGTTTTTGTCGATATCCGCCCGGATACGCTGAACATGGATGAAAGCGCATTGGAGGCCCGAATCACTCCACGCACGCGGGCTATCCTGCCCGTGCATTATGCCGGAGTCGGCTGCGAGATGGAAGCGATTATGAATATTGCGAACAGCCGCGACATCCCGGTGGTAGAAGATAATGCCCACGGACTGTTCGGCAAGTACCACGGCAAACCGCTAGGCTCGTTTGGCGAGCTTGCGACACAGAGCTTCCACGAGACGAAGAACATCACCTGTGGCGAGGGCGGCGCTCTGATGGTCAACGCTGAGCGGTTTGTAGATCGGGCCGAAATCTTGCGTGAGAAAGGCACCAACCGCAGCCGCTTCTTCCGCGGTATGGTGGACAAATACACCTGGGTAGATATTGGCTCAAGCTACGTGCTTTCGGACCTGCTTTCGGCTTTCTTGTTGGCGCAGTTGGAAGTCGCGGAGCAGATCCAGGCAGCGCGGAAGCGCATCTGGAATTATTACAATGAGTCCTTGCGCGGTTGGGCACAAAACAACGGCGTCCGCACGCCGGTGGTGCCAGCGCACTGCGAGCAGGCATATCACATGTACTACCTGCTGATGCCCTCGCTGGAACTGCGAACGGCGTTTATCGCCGCGCTGCGTGAGCAGGGTATTGTGAGCGTGTTTCACTATCTGCCGCTACACCTTTCAGAGATGGGACGCAAGTTTGGCGGTCACCCAGGCGATTGCCCGGTGACGGAAGACGCCAGTGACCGGCTGGTACGCCTGCCCTTCTACAACACGCTCACAGAAGAAGATCAATGCCGGGTTATCGAGACCATTCAAAGCTTCCGCTGTTAAGCGGAGGTGGCAAGCCTGAGCAGCCCCAGAGGTTGAAGAGAAATCCATGCGCGCCTTAAAGATTCATCTGAAAGATTGGACGGTTCCGGTCGCGCTGTTTGTTGCCTGCCTGCTCAGTTTCGCATTGTTGATCCCAACCCTGGGATTCTATTGGGATGACTGGCCCTCTCTGCTCATCACAAAAATCCAGGGTCCGCATGGGTTTTACGAATTCTTCCGGCTCGACCGCCCCACCACCCACTATAGCTATCTGGTGCTAATGCCACTGTTGGGTACCGATCCGGTTCGCTGGCAGATCTTTACCCTGGTGCTTCGCTGGATTACCGCCGTTCTTTTTTGGTGGACGGTGCGAAAATTCTGGCCGAACGCGGGCAGTCTGGCAACTTGGGCGGCGTTGATCTTTGCCGTACACCCCATCTTTCGCCAGCAGAACATCGCGTTAACCTATCATCAGCTCTGGCTGCAGTACGTCTTTTACGTGCTCTCCATTGGAGCCATGGCGGCGGCAGTTCGCGCTCCGCGGCGATACTGGGCCTGGACCGGCCTGTCGCTGCTTGCGCTGCTGCTGAACTTCTTGATATCTGAGTATTTCCTGGGCGTTGAGCTGTTGCGACCTGTTCTGATCGGCGTGCTGCTTTGGCCGTACATTCATCAAGCCCCGGCGTTGGTCAAGATCAAGCGTCTGCTCCTGCACTGGTTGCCCTATTTGCTGCTGCTTGTTGCATATCTGGCCTGGCGGTTCATTTTTATGGATCTGCCCGGTGAAGACCGGAACGCCCCCGAGCTGCTGACAAATATGCTTTCCAGCCCACTTTCTGCCGGGCTCCAGTTGATGCAGATGGCGCTGCAGGATACCATCTACGTGATCGTCGCGAGCTGGTATGATACTTTCCAGCCTGCCAGGTTTGATCTGCAATCGACCTTCAGCCTGGCAGCGCTGGGACTGACGGTAGTTAGCGCCGCGCTCACCGCAGGATATCTGTTCTTCTATCACCAGCACAGGGATACTGAAGAGCTTGCTGACTATAAAACCGCTCGCGCAGCAGCTTTACTGGGCCTGATCATGGTGATGATCGCCCCCTTACCCGGCTGGGTCACCGGGCGACAGGTGACGGTGGGCGCATTCTCTGACCGGCTGGCGGTCCCCGCAATGCTTGGCGCCAGCCTGCTCGTGGCTGGATCTGTCGCATGGCTGGTGCGCAGCCGCTTGCAGCAAATTGCGTTGATTGGCCTGCTGGTTGGCCTGGCGGCTGGGCAGAACCTGCGCGTTGCCAATGATTACCGCTGGGCGCGTACGCAGGCCAACCGGCTCTACTGGCAGATGTACTGGCGCATCCCCAGCTTACAGCCGCAGACGGCGTTGATGTCGGAAGGGGAAATCCTTTCCAAGATGGGTCTCTATTCGACCGCATCTGGCATAAACCTGATCTACGCCGATACTTCACCTTCAGGTGAGATGCCATACTGGTACTATGGCATTAGCCGGGAGTATGGTCATCGCATGCCCGAACTGCTTGCCGGAATCCCGCTGGAGACAACTTTCCGGCAGTTTACTTTTCAAGGCGACAGCAGAAACAGCGTGCTGGTTTATTTTGAATCACGAGGCGACTGCTTGCGCGTGCTCACCTCAGATGATACACACGATCCCGAGCTGACACCTTTGATGGTTCAGGCGCTGCCCATTTCCAACATCTCACGCATTTTGCCTGAAGCACAGTCCGGCCATTCGCCTTCCGAAGACATTTTTGGCCCCGAACCAGAGCATGGCTGGTGCTACCTGTTCCAAAAGGCCGACCTGGCGCGCCAGCAAAAAGATTGGCAGCAGGTTGCCGCGCTGGGCGATCAGGCAGCGGGAGCGGGGTACAGCCTGCAAAATTTACAATCGAACACCCCACAGGAATGGGTCACATTTTTAGAGGGCTACGCATACGCCGGCCGCTGGCAGGAAGCGGCAGCGCTTTCGCAAGAGATCTTTGAGAAGGACCCACGGATGGCCGCCCGCCTGTGTGATGTTTGGGCCGGGATGCAGGAACAAAACGGTGGTGGTGCTGAGATTGAGGCGTCGCGCAGCAGCCTGGCCTGCCCCTAGCAAGGCTTATAAAGCGACCTTTCATTTGCTCCAATTGCTGTGAAAAAAGCTTATAATACCAAAGTCCCATCACAACCTTATTTTGGAGGTAATATGTTTAATTTTTCGAACATCTTCTTAGCTCTTCCCCTTTTTTACCTGGATCCGGGTTCCGGCAGTTTTTTGATTCAACTGCTGCTGGCAGTCATCCTCGGCGCGGGCGTCACGATCCGTCTGTACTGGTCCAGGCTCAAGAGCCTGTTCACCGGCAAGAAACCGCAGGCTTCCGATCCCGTTGAAGAGCAAGATGAAGAGTAGCGAAAACAACAGCGCCCGCTTGAGTGCTTCATTCCGCGATCCGAGCGGATTCCTGTTTCAGCGCGATGGTATGCTGCTACGGCAAGTCAACCAGATCTACCGCGAGAACTACGATCTACTCATGTCCTCAGGGCTGTACGAGCGCCTGGTGAAGGCGCGCAAGCTCGTTCCCCACCAGGAAGTCGACCAGTTGCCGCTGGTAGAAGAAAATGCTTACCGGGTGATTCAGCCAGAACGCCTGGCATTTATTTCCTACCCCTACGAGTGGAGCTTTAGCCAGCTCCGTGATGCGGCCTTGCTGACGCTTTCGATCCAGAAGGCGGCGTTGGAAGCGGGTATGTCGCTGAAAGATGCCAGCGCCTACAATATACAATTCCACAATGGTCGCCCGGTGTTGATCGACACGCTTTCGTTTGAGGCGTACCCTGCGGGCAAGCCTTGGGTGGCTTACCGCCAGTTCTGCCAACATTTCCTCGCGCCGTTGTCCCTGGCCGCCCTGCGCGATATCCGCCTGGTGCAGATGCTGCGTGTCTATATCGATGGCATTCCACTGGATCTGGCCAGCCGGCTGCTGCCCGGCCGAACCCGGTTGAACTTTGGCTTGTTGGCGCATATTCACCTGCATGCATCGGCCCAGCAGAAGTATGCAGGGCAGGGCGTGCGTGGTCGAGAAGCGCAGGTGAGCAAAGCCGGCATGATCGGGCTGATCGATAGCCTGGAAAAGACAGTTCGTGGCCTCAAGTGGCAGCCTTCTGGGACCGAGTGGGGCGATTACTACGACGACACCAACTACTCCCACTCCGCCTTTGATAAGAAAGCGGAAATGGTGAAAGGTTATCTAGAACGCATCCAGCCGAAGCAGGTTTGGGATATGGGCGCCAACACCGGCGTATTCAGCCGTATTGCTGCGCAAATGGGCGCGCTAACCATTTCTGCCGATATCGACCCGGCAGCGGTGGACAAAAACTACCGCGAGATGCGTAAAAACAAAGAGAGCAACCTGCTGCCGCTGCTGCTCGACCTCACCAACCCCAGCCCGGCACTGGGTTGGTCTAACGAGGAGCGTGAATCGCTGGCGCAGCGCGGACCGGCCGACGCCGTTATGGCCCTGGCACTGATCCATCATCTGGCGATTTCGAACAACGTGCCCCTGGATGATGTTGCCTCGTATTTTGCTCGACTTGGTCGCTGGTTGATCATCGAATTTGTGCCGAAATCGGATTCGCAAGTGCAGCGGTTGCTGGCGAGCCGCGAGGATATCTTCCCACGCTACCAGCGCGAGGGCTTTGAACAAGCCTTCCAGACAAGGTATGAAATCCGCGACTGCCAGCCCATTGAGGGCTCGGAACGGCTGTTATACCTGATGGAACGCAAGCAGTAAAGCGACTGGAGCACTGCATAGCATGCGTATGCGATCGCTGTTCCGTCGAATCCCCACAGTTCCCGCGCCGCTGGGACTGCTGATCCTATTGATTATGGCCTTTGGGGTAATGATCCCCTGGCTGGGTTTCTACTGGGATGACTGGCCAGTGATTCTGACGGGACGGCTGCTCGGCACAGAAGGCTACAGTACCTTCTACAAGTTCGACCGCCCCATCTCCGCCTGGACGTACGTGGTTACCTTCCCGCTGCTAGGCAGCAGCCCTTTGGGATGGCACCTATTCACGCTGCTGCTGCGCTGGCTGACCGGTGTGGCTATGTGGTGGACATTGGTGCGTGTTTGGCCTGCCCGCCGCACAGAACTTACCTGGGCAGCGTTCCTGTTTGCCCTGCATCCTGTGTTTATGCAGCAGTCCATCTCCGTGGCCTATAGCCAGCATTGGATCTGCTATCTGCTGTTCTTCCTATCACTGGGCGCAATGGTGCAGGCGAATCGCTCTGAGAGCAAGCGAGCATATTGGTTGCTGACCGCCTTAGCCGTGGCTTTTTCGCTGCTTCAACTGCTCACGATGGAATACTACACCGGATTGGAACTGGTCCGCCCGCTGTTGCTTTGGATTTTGTTGCAAGAAAAAGGGATTCCCTGGCGCAAACGAGTCACTACCACGCTGCGTGGCTGGCTGCCTTACCTTTTGAGCTTGGTCGGGTTTGTCATTTGGCGACTGTTCTTTCTAAAGTTCCCTGGCGGGGATTCGAATCCCCCCATTCTGCTCCATCGCATGCTTACCGACCCAATTGGTGGTGGGCTTCGGTTGGTACAAATCGCCGCACAGGATGTGGTCTACCTGCTGGTGAATGTTTGGGCCAACATTCTCTCTAGCAAAACCATTGTGCTGGATGACCGGTTTGTTCTGTTCTCATGGGCGTTGGGCTTGCTGGCTGGCGGCGCGGCGTTTCTATTTGCGCGTGCAAGGCACTCGGTAGACCCGGACGGGAAAGCCCGCTGGACACGCCAAGTGTTTTGGTTAGGCGCTGCTGCGCTGCTGTTAGGCGTGATCCCAGTATGGGCGACGGACCGGCAGATTATTGTAGGTATGTATTCCAACCGCTTTGGGCTGGCAGCAATGTTTGGCGCTGCGCTGCTTATTGTCGCGATGGTAGAGGGGTGGATTAGCCGCCCAACCCAGCGCTCGTTGATCTATAGCTTGTTGATCGTTCTGGCGGTAAGCTCGCACTTGCGCACGGCGAACGATTACCGCTGGTCCTGGGAACTGCAGAAGCGCTTTGCCTGGCAGCTCGCCTGGCGCGCGCCGTCCATCGAGCCAGGCACGGCACTCTTTTCAGATGGTGAGATCTTCTCCTACGTGGGCCTCTATTCCACCTCCGCTATCGTTAACCTTACCTACCCGCCCAGCGGGCAGGGGGAAACATTGCCATACTGGTTCTATTCGCTGGGGCGAGAGTTTATCTACAACCTGCCCGATTTTTTGGTTGGGATGCCGTTGAATACTGAATTCCGCAACTACACCTTTACCGGCAATACACTCGAAGGCGTGGCGTTGCATTTCGATTCACAAGCACCTCTCTGTCTTCAGGTGCTCCCAGCCAGTGAAGAAAGAAACCCCGTCTTGCCAGATATTACTAGGGATATTCAGCGGGTGACCAATCTCAGCCGCATTTCTCCGGTGGATGCATCACCCAATTACCCGCCTGTTGAAATATTCGGGCCAGAACCTGAGCATAGTTGGTGCTATTTCTACCAGAAGATGAGCCTCGCGGCACAGTTGAACGATTGGGAGCAGGTGCTGCATCTGGCTGGTGAGGCGCGCGAGCACGGAAACACGCCCGAATCTGATGGCGCCGATGCGCCCAGTGAGTGGCTTCCGCTCGTTAAAGCCTATGCTAACCTTGGGCACTGGCAAGAGGCCCGGCAGCTCAGCCTGGAGATGGTGAACCGCCAGCCGCCGCTCGATGCTTTGATGTGCACGCTGTGGGATGATCTGAGCGAACTGCCCCACACTGCTGATCAGGATGCCGCTGTGCATGATGTAAAGGACGTTTCTGGCTGCCCATAGCGTAGCGAATTTTGCTGCACAAGAAGCAAAAGTATCACTAGAAATTGCAACGGTTGTGCGGGCGCGTATTCTTCTGATCACGGTAATTCTTGGGGAGCCTAAAAATCTCTGGACGATCCCATACCCTTGTGATATACTTGCCCCGCTCAATTTTGGGATAACCAAAGAGCAATCTTATTCATCTCGCACGCCCTCTGACGGTTTTTGCGTGCCCGGCAGAAGCAATCTGCCTGGGTGAGGAAATCGGTTGAAGAGGGCGGAGGCCAACGCAAAGGAGAAACGATGGCTACAGTTGTATCTATGAAAGCGTTGCTGGAAAGCGGCGTGCATTTCGGTCACCGCACCAATAAGTGGGAACCCCGGATGCGCCCCTATATTTTCACTGAACGCAACGGCATCCACATTATTGACCTCCAGCAGACCGTAAAAGCGCTGAATAATGCCTACAATGTCGTTCGCGACTGTGTCGCTGGCGGCGGCACAGTGCTGTTTGTTGGCACCAAGCGCCAGGCGCAGGAAACCGTCCGCGAAGAGGCGGTTCGTTGCGGTATGCCCTTCGTCACCGAACGCTGGATGGGCGGCATCCTCACTAACTGGGCGACCATGCATGCCCGTATCCAGGAAATGGAACGCCTGGAAAAGATGCGTGACACTGGCGAAATCCACCGCCTGACCAAAAAGGAAGGCTTGCTGATCGAACGTGAAATCAAGCGCCTGGACATCCGCCTGAGCGGCCTGCGCAAGATGAAGCGTGTGCCTGATTACGTCTTTATCGTGGATGTATGCCGCGAGACGACCGCCGTACTCGAGGCCAACAAGCTCGACATCCCCGTCATCGCCATGGTCGACACCAACTGCGATCCCTCGGGCATCGATTACGTGATCCCCTCGAACGACGATGCCATCCGCGCGATCAAGCTGCTGGTTGGCAAGATCGCCGATGCCGTGATTGAAGGCAAGGCCGTCCGCAAGGACGAGACCGGCGAGGAAGAAGAAGGCCTGGTCACCGCTGCTGCTGCTCCGCGCGCCCGCGCTCCGCGTGAGGGTATGGAAGTGGAAGAGGACGTGGACGACAACGTTCTGCTCGGTGAAGCCACACTGGCGAAGCTGGGCGGGCGTACTGGCGCCGATGAGGCTGGTGTTGTCGCTGACGCCGGAGTCGTCGAAGAAGAGTAAATACCCAATCCTGGCAGCACATTGCGCAAATAGCGTTGCATGTGAGCACCAGAATGGTTACTTTGGAAAAAGGTTAGGAACCAGGCATGGCTATTACGACTGAAATGATTAAGCAGCTTCGCGAAGCAACCGGCGCCGGCATCCTCGAGTGCCGCAAGGCGTTGGAAAACGCTGACGGCGACTACAACAAGGCTGTCACCTATCTGCGCGAGAAGGGCCTGGCAATGGCCGCCAAACGCGCCGACCGCGCCGCCGCTGAGGGCGTGGTAGAACTCTACTCGCACGGCAACGGGCGCGTGGGTGTGATGGTTGAGATCAACTGCGAAACCGACTTTGTGGCTCGCTCTGAAGCGTTCCGCAAGTTTGCGCACGAGATCGCCCTGCAGATCGCCGCTTCGGCTCCGCAGTACATCAAGGAAGAAGACGTTCCTGCTGATGTGCTCGAGAACGAATCGAAGATTGCCGAGGCTCGCGCTCGCCAGGAAGGCAAGCCCGAGAACATCCTCCCCCGCATCGTCGAGGGCGCGGTCAAGAAGTTCAAGGATGAGACGGTGCTCATGCGCCAGCCCTACATCCGCGATGAATCGCTGACCATCCAGGAACTCTACAACCAGACCCTGGTCTCCATTGGTGAGAACATGGTGATCCGGCGCTTCCAGCGCTGGCAGTTGGGTGAAGCTTCCTAGCAATTGAAAAAAGGCCAACCGAAAGGTTGGCCTTTTTTACAACAAAAGCCTTCTTTGTTATGCTGCGCAGCATCATGCAAAGAACCATGGAGAGGATACCACATGGAAAAGTTGAAATTTCACCGCATACTGCTTAAGCTCAGCGGCGAAGCGCTGGCTGGCCCCGAAGGTTTTGGGATTGATCCGCACAGAGCGCACGACATTGCCCGCCGGGTGCGTGATGTACGCGAGATGGGCGTTGATGTGGCGATGGTGATTGGCGCAGGCAATCTGTGGCGCGGACGCGTGGGGCTAAACCAGGGCATGGACCAGGCCACCGCCGACTACATGGGCATGCTGGGCACAGTGATGAACGCCCTGGCGCTGATGGACGCCCTGGAGAGCATGGGCGTAGTCACCCGCGTGCAGTCGGCGATTGAGATGCGCTCGGTTGCCGAACCTTACATCCGGCGGCGGGCGATCCGCCACCTGGAAAAAGGCCGCGTAGTGATCCTGGGCGGCGGCACGGGCAATCCCTATTTCACCACCGATACTGCCGCGGCACTGCGCGCTACCGAAATCGGCGCGGATGTGATGATTAAGGCCTCTACGGTTGATGGCGTGTACGACAGTGACCCCAAAGAAAATCCAAACGCCAAACGTTTTGATAAAATTACCTACATGGAAGCCATCAGCCAGCGGTTGAAGGTGATGGACACCACCGCGCTGACACTGTGCATGGAGAACAAGCTGCCCATTTTGGTGCTGAACCTGTTCGATGAGTCCGCGCTGCGGCGCGCGCTGCTGGGCGAGCCGGTAGGCACCCTGGTCGACGACGAAGGGTAAGTGATTTTGACAGGTTGTTGTTTGCGATATGCTCGGCGCATATCGCAAACAACAACCTGCTCTGGATTTACTTTGGCTTCCAATCTTTTGTATTGTGAGGAGATGCGCAGCATCTCCTCACAATACAAAACACACAACAGCACCGCCCAATTGGGCGGTGCTGTTGTGTGTAACGCATTTTTAGATGCTGAAATCTTCGCCGCGCCACACGCCATGTTCGGGCGCGTGCATGTGATGTCCCATTTCTGGACCATGCTTGAACACTTGTTTGTAAGACTTATACTTTCCGTTGCCATTGCCGCTCAACGGCGGTTGACTGTGTTCGTCCAGATGGCCGCGCAGGCGGATTTCTAGCCGCTCCAGCTTCTGAATGTTGTCAATCAGCGGATGATCTTGCGCCTGGCCGGCCAATACGGCCTCCATGTGCTCAATGCGCTTCATCATGTCTTGCACCGTGAGGCCAATGGTATCAGGCAGCACGCCGTGGTTGAGGTCCGGGGGAGCATCGGCTGCGCGGACCTTGCTGCGCTGCACGACTTGCCCTGGCACACCGACCACAACCGCGTTCGCCGGCACCGATTTCACCACCACAGAGTTTGCGCCAATGCGGCTGCCTGCCCCGATCGTGATCGCCCCCAGGATCTTGGCCCCTGCGCCGACGACCACGTCGTTTTCGAGCGTGGGGTGGCGTTTGCCTTTCTCCAGCGATGTGCCACCCAGTGTCACATTGTGATACAGCGTGACGTTGTCACCGATCTCCGCGGTTTCACCAATCACGACCCCCATGCCATGATCGATGAAAAACTTGTGCCCAATGGTCGCGCCAGGATGGATTTCTACCCCGGTCAGGAACCGGAATACGTGCGATCCCCAGCGCGCCAGCAGTTTAATGTTTTGCCGCCACATCCAATTGGTGATACGATAGCCCCAGATGGCGTGCAGCCCGGGATAGCTGGAAAGAATTTCCAACGTACTGCGTGCCGCGGGGTCACGATCAAAGATGGATTGGATGTCTTCTTTCATCATATTGAAGAAACGTGTCATTGCTCCACCTCCCTGCCCCCCACCAGAGGCGGGCTCCCTGATGCCTTAGTATCTATCTGAAAAATATTGCTTGTGTTTGTTGTTTGGGTGGCATAGCCACCCAAACAACAAACACAAAACAATTTTCGAATAGATATTTAGTCCGCCAGGTCTGCGAACAGCGGCGTGCTCAGGTAGCGCTCGCCAAAGGACGGGATAACTACCACTATTAATTTGCCTGCGTTCTCCGGGCGTTTTGCCACCTGGATCGCTGCCCAGGTCGCTGCGCCGGAGGAGATCCCCACCAGCAGGCCTTCCTCGCGTGCCATGCGGCGCGCAGTTGCGAAGGCGTCATCGGCCTTCACGCGGATTACTTCATCATAAACCTGTGTGTTCAGCACGGCGGGGATGAAGCCCGCGCCAATGCCCTGGATGGGGTGGGGGCCCTTCTGCCCGCCGGAAAGCACCGGGGAGGCCTCCGGCTCCACCGCCACCATCTTTATACCCGGCTTGCGCGATTTGAGCACCTCGCCCACGCCGGTGATTGTGCCGCCTGTGCCAATACCCGAGACGACGAAATCGACCGTGCCAGCGGTGTCGCGCCAGATTTCTTCGGCAGTCGTCTTGCGGTGAATTTCAGGATTAGCAGGGTTTTCAAACTGCTGCGGTACGAAGACGTTGGGGTCATTGGCGGCCATTTCGCTGGCGAGGCGGATCGCCCCAGCCATACCTTCGCTGCCGGGGGTGAGGACCAGCTCGGCCCCGTAGGCCCGCAGCAGCATGCGGCGCTCTTTGCTCATCGTCTCGGGCATAATCAGGCGGCACTTATAGCCGCGCGCCGCGCAGACGAACGCCAGCGCGATACCGGTATTACCGCTGGTCGGTTCGACAATGATGGTATTTTTGTTGATCTTTCCGGCCTTTTCAGCGGCGTCGATCATCGCTACGCCGATGCGGTCTTTTACGCTGTGCGCGGGGTTATAGAATTCCAGTTTTGCAACAACCGTTCCGGCGGCCCCTTCGGTTACCCGGTTGAGCCGCACCAGCGGAGTGTTGCCAATGAGTTCGGTTGCGTCATTCGCGATGCGAATTTTTGCCTTCTCTTCGATACCCATGATGATTACTCCTTTTCGTGTCCTTATTGTCCCCATTTTGTGAAAAGAAAACGGCCAACAGCTATGAAAAAAGCAGCGTGGCGAGCGCGCCTACAATCCATATCGATTGCGGGGCTGCATCCGCTGCCTTCGTCTGTTGGCCGTCTTAGGCTCTTTTTCGCAACGAGGCAGGGATTATGCGCCCCGCCTCAGACACATGCAATGAAGCATATTGTTCTCCAGTACCCGAGTAAACCTACTTTTCGCAGAAGGAAAATGGTTCCTTCATATTATTAACCTAAGATTATATGAATTATCCCCTCGATGTCAAGAGAAGTGGGTTCGTCCCAGGGCTTTTCAACGCTATCATTTTTGGAGAAGGGAAAGGCCAAGATCCGGCTGGGCGGATATGTCCGCCCAAGCATCCGTCATAAAAGGGTAGGCTGCCTTACGGATGATGGAGATGGCCAGGTT
>JAEYTI010000273.1 GCA_023434145.1 Chloroflexota bacterium
GCGTTGCTGTTCCCAATTGTATGGCTGCTAGGGCTTCGCCCTGCTGCATATACAGCTCTTCCGACCAGCCCAACAAACTGAGATCATCCAAGACCCGGCGATACAATCCCATTGCTGTTTCATAATCACGGTTCCAGAAGGCGCGGTCGCCATCCTGGGCTGCCTGGAATCGGTACGCTGGCGGATCGAGCTGTTCTGGATGGGAGATGAAGCCTTCCCCATTCCATGTGAGGGTTTTGGTATACCAGCGCCAAGGACCCACATCCTGCCACTCACCGAAGCCACAAGGGATGCCGCGAATGACAATGTCTTTTGTCCCGCTCGCTTGAAGATGAGATATAGAAATTTTTGTGCACTGCCCCATTCCGAGCGCACCGGGATAGTTCGGATCGTTGAAGTCTTCCTCTCGGGTGATCACAAGGTTTCGAAACTGATCTCCAGCAACCCATTCATAAATATAGAGATAATATGCTCCGTGCAGTGGATCGCTCTTGATTCGGAACAGCACTTCCGGGATTCCATTCCGGTTCATGTCTTCTATAATTAAGTCCTCGATGTGGCGACCGTAAAAAGCATATTCATATAAAGCGGTCTTATATCCGCCATTCATGCAAGTGAAAATGCGCACCCCTCTAATTCGTTGAAGGAATACGATCTCATTGACTCCATCGCCTGTCAGATCCATCGCGCGCATAGGGCTGCTGTTGATATCATCGGTGGCATCAAACCAGGGGAGGTGCGTGAATATACGGTTGAGGGCTGGCACCGAAGCGCCGCGGTTCAACTCCTGCGTGAGAAAGCGGTACATATCGTCACGGCCTTCGATCCCTTCTGGAAATACAGGTTCATATGTGATATCAACCATTGGGCATTCCGCTGCTAGAGCAGGGGTAACAGTCATTAGACTACCAGGATCAAAGGTTGCGGTTGCTGTAGGAGTGTTTGTGCGAGTTGGCGTGGTGGGATCTGCTGGGGTACGAGTGGTCGTGGGTTGAACGAAAATGGTTGGGCTGGGAGTTACGCCGGGGAGTGCGGACGCTGTTACTGATGGTGAGATAGTGTATGTTGGGGTTGATGGAACAACAGTGGGGCTTTTACTGCTGCAGCTAGCCAGGAGGAACAGCGCCGAGATGCAGAATACTGTTATTTGGTGCAAAGCCCATCTCTCCGGTGAATTAGCTTCCCCAAATGACTCTTTCATATTCCTCCTGTGAATTGAACAGAGCCATGCCAATTTGCGGAAGCTCAAGTCCACTGGGATCCTCGCGCATATCATGGACGAGCAGGCTGAGCACCGGGCGCGTGGTTTCGATGATATCCAGCCCGGAAAACTCCGATTCGGGTTTCCAGTGCAATGTGCCTTCGGGACAGGTGGGGATAACCTGGGCGGGCAAATCGCCGGTGTAGTAAAACAAGATGCTGAATGTTTGGCGGGGACGGCTGACGAGTAGTACCCGGCGCAGAACATAATTTGTGATTTCATCCGGCTGTATGCCCGCCTCTTCCTGCACTTCGCGCAGGGAGGACTTGCGGAGCGTGTGATATTCGTCCGCTTCGACATGACCACCTAACCCGGTCCAGCGCATGGGCGCTAACCGCTTGACCGGGCTGCGCTGGAGCAGCAAGTATTCGCCTTGGCAGCGCAGCAGGGTGACGGTGAAGGCTTGCAGGCCATCACTGTGAGGGGCAATCAAGGCTGGGCTTGCTCCCGCTCGATCCGGTAGGCGGCGGGTTCATCCGCATCTGTAGGGGCAATGGCCGGCTTGCGACTATGTGTCATGGTGCGGAGGGAGATCATGCCGGCAGTGAACGGCAGCCAGAACGAGAAGCAGTGGTAGGCCAGGGTAACGACCACAGCATCTTCACCATTGAGACCAAGCGACTTCAACGCAACGGCCAGAATTCCCTCGGCAATGCCCACCCCGGCGGGTGTTGGTGAGAGGATGATGAACATATGCGCCAGTCCCATGCCAGCAACGACCGTGCCTAACCCCGACTGCACTTTGAAGGCCATGAAACACAGCAGCATTACCGTCAGCAGCAGCGCCTTATTGAGCAGTACCAGCAGCAGGGGACGGATAATCCAGCGAGGGTTCTGCCGCAGCACCGAGAGTCCTTCGGCGATTTCTTGCGAGAAGGTGTGCGCGCGGTTCTTGTTGAGGTAATCGCGCCGGATGAAGGGCCGCAGCACGGCGTTCGCCACTCCTGCCAGCCATGCCAGGGCTTTACCGAGCGCGTCGGCAGATTTCATTCCCAGGTAGAGCAGGGCACCCATCCCAAACGCGCCCGCCAGCAGCACCAGTGATGCAGTTATTTCGGGCCACTGTAGTCGATTTAGATGCGCGAGCTGCGCCAGCCCCAAACTGGTAAGAGCCAGCGTGCCGATGTATTCAAACCACACATACAGCGCCCCTGCTACAGTGACACGGGCCGCTGAGCGCCCGGTATGACGGGCATCGGCGATGAAAACGGTGATGCCGCTGAGCCCGCCCGAAGGAGCAACGATGGCCAGAAAGAAGGCGGCGGATGCCAGCCGCGCGAGATGCAGTCGTCTTTCAGGCATGCCCAGTGCGGCATAAACGGCCTGATAAAATGCTCCCAGGTTGTAAATCCAGCCAAGCTGCACTAGTAAAGCTAGACCCAGGTACAGGTAATTGCCTCGCTGAATGACAGCGCCCATGCTTTGTAAGTCTGCCAGGCGGGTGAGGACAAAAATCATGCCCGCAACCGTCAACAGAGCAACCAGCAGTTTTTTCATTCGCCCATTATAGCAAGCTTTGGT
Source organism: Chloroflexota bacterium (assembly GCA_023434145.1). Taxonomy (GTDB): domain Bacteria; phylum Chloroflexota; class Anaerolineae; order Anaerolineales; family Anaerolineaceae; genus DSYU01. The sequence continues at coordinate 2,783 of JAEYTI010000273.1, forward strand.
TACCAAAACATTACCAAAGAATACCTGCAACGTATTTCAGTATTGTGGGGCTGCACCACAATACTGAAATAGATTCATTACCTGGGCAGCGCTTACAGAAACGAAAGCGGGGCAGGTTGTGGTATTGATTTACCGCAACTGCCCCGCGATGCTCTTAGCACCTGGCTGAAAATCATTTTGGCTCATATGTAGTTTCAAGAGTTTTGGTGCCACAGGGGTGATCCCACCCCCTGTGGCACCAAAACACTCGAAATCCATAAAGAGCGATCATTTTTTGTGTTTGTTGTTTGTGTGACGTAGTCACACAAACAACAAACACAATTTTCGGATAGGTACTTCGTAAGAATCTGCTACTGACCCTGGCGCAGAACCTCGATGGCTTTATCCAACTGCGGGTCGCGCTCTGCTTCCACGTCCTCTTCGGTCAGTTCTACTACGAAGTCTGGCTCCAGGCCAACTTTGTGGATCAGGCGCTCGTTGGGGGTTAGCCAGCGGGCAATGGTCACGCGAACCGCGCCCGCCTCATTGCGCAGGGGGATCCAGCTCTGCACGGAGCCCTTACCAAAGGTGGTCACGCCGACCAGCTTGCCGCGCCCGTAATCCTGAATCGCGCCGGCAGTGATCTCGGAGGCGGAGGCGGTGCCTTCGTTCACTAGCACCACCAGCGGAATGTCAGTGGCAAGTCCGCCGCGCATGGCCTCAAAAGTGTCGCGCGTGCCGTCGCCGTACTGTTCGTACATCACCACGCCTTCCGGGATGAACTGCGAGACGACCTCGATGGCGGTGTTGAGATAGCCCCCGCCGTTGTTGCGCAGATCGAGGATCATGCCGGAGGGGTTCTGAGCAATCAGTGTTCTCAGGTGATCTTTTAACTCGGCAGTAGTTTTATCGCCAAATGTGTTGACGGCCACGTACGCAATATCGCCTTCGAGCATTTCGCTCTCTACGCTCTTCAGAACGATCTTGGCGCGGGTGATGGTAACGTCGAACGGCTCGCCCGCATTTTCACGACGGATGGTGAGGGTTACGTCGCTGCCGGCGGGGCCAAGCACCTGACGCAGAACCAGGTTGGCAGGGGTGCCGGTCACATCTTCCCCGTTGACTGCGATGATCTGGTCGCCGGCTTTTAGCCCGGCCTTTTCGGCGGGTGAGCCGTCCATCGGGCTGATGATGGTGAGATACTCAGTTTCGGTATCGACCCATGCGCCAATGCCGTCGTACTCGCCCTGCATTTCAGCATTCGACTGCTCATACTGCTGGGGGTCCATGTACGAGGTGTGCTCGTCGCCTAGCGCTTCGAGCATGCCCTGAATCGCCCCGCGCATCATCGCAACTTCATCGACCGGCTGGTCGACGTACTCGCTCTTGACGATTTCCCACGTATCCCAGAAGGGCTCGAACAGCTCATCGGTGCTCTGCGGCTGGGCAGCGCCTGGATTGCTGGAAGGGACAACGGGATCATCCTCGAAAATACCCGCTACCGGGTTTTCGTGCGGCAGAAACCAGCCAACCAATACGCCGCTGGAAAAGCTGCCTACCAGCAGAATAATCGCGATACAACCTGTAAGCAGGTAGCGGACTGTTTTCGACATACGATTCTCCTAAAATTTTAAGGTTCTTTATGGGTTTCAAGGAGTTTTGGTGTCACAGGGGGTACCCC
>JAEYTI010000303.1 GCA_023434145.1 Chloroflexota bacterium
AGCCGGAGGTGGGGGACCCGTTGGGGAACAGGCTCGTTGTATCTTGAAAAGGCTTAAACGAACAATATAGAAAGAATCGTATGTCAAAATTTACGGTATGGGCCCCCAAAGCTCAAAAAGTGGAAATATATATCGAAGAGCCGATCGACGGACAGCACAAGACTTACGCTCTGCCCATGGAGAAGCAGGATACAGACGGTGTGTGGACCGTAGCGGTAGAAAATGCCCGCCCCGGCCTGCGCTACGGCTATCTGCTGGATGGCGAAGGCCCATTCCCCGACCCCTGCTCGCCCTGGCAGCCGGATGGGGTGCACGGCCTATCCCGCTACCTGAACCACGCCAATTTCGCCTGGTCCGATGGCAACTTTCAGGCCGGCCCGCTGGCCTCCGCGGTGATTTATGAGCTGCACATTGGCACCTTCACCCCCGATGGCACGTTCGATGCAGCCATCCTCAAGCTCGATTACCTGAAAGAGCTGGGCATCACCCACCTGGAGCTGCTGCCGGTGGCAGAGTTCCCCGGTCGGCGCGGCTGGGGCTACGATGGCGTAGACCTCTACGCGCCCGAGCACGAGTACGGCGGCCCCGAAGGGCTCAAGCGGCTGGTGGATGCCTGCCACACGCGCGGGCTGGCGGTCATTTTGGACGTGGTCTACAACCACCTGGGTCCTTCGGGCAACTACCTGGAGAAGTTTGGTCCCTTCCATTCCCAAATGCACAATACCGCCTGGGGCCAGGCAATGAACTTCGACGGCCCCGGCTCCGATGGCGTGCGCCAGTTCTTCATCGAAAATGCCCGCATGTGGCTGCGCGATTATCACATCGACGGCCTGCGGTTGGACGCCGTTCACGCCATTATCGACAGCTCCGCCATGCACTTCCTCGAAGAGCTGTCTGAGTCGATCCGCGAGCTGGAGATTGAAGTGGGCCGCCACCTGGTGCTGATCGCGGAAAGCGATCTGAACGACCCGCGCGTGGTGACGCGCACTGAGTTGGGCGGGTACGGCATCGACGCGCAGTGGTCGGATGATTTCCACCACGCGCTGCACGTGCTGCTTACCGGCGAACAGACCGGTTACTACGCCGATTACACCCCCTGGGACGATCTGTGCAAGGTGATGGATGACGTGTTTGTCTACAACGGCACCTACGCCCCCACGCGCCAGCGCAGGCACGGGCGGCGGGTGGGTACGCTCCCCGGCTACAAGTTCCTCGGCTACATCCAGAACCACGACCAGGTGGGCAACCGCGCCCAGGGCGACCGTATCAGCCATTTGGTTGGCGTGGAAAAAGCAAAGATTGCCGCCGCCCTGGTGCTCACCGCGCCGTTCGTTCCCATGCTGTTCATGGGCGAAGAGTGGGCAGCGAGTACGCCGTTCCAGTACTTCTCCGATCACCAGGAGGAGGATCTTGCGCGAGCCGTCAGCGAGGGGCGGCGCAGCGAGTTCTCCGCCTTTGGCTGGAAGCCTGAGGACGTGCCTGACCCGCAGCAGGCGGATACCTACGAGCGGTCCAAACTCAACTGGATGGAGCAGTTCGAGGAGCCGCACGCCACGATGCTGGCGTGGTACCGCCAGCTCATCGCCCTGCGGCGCAAGTTCCCCATCCTGATGAACGGTGATATCGAGCACTGCACCGTAACAGAAGATCCGGACGACGGCTGGCTGATCCTGCACCGCGGCCCCGTCCGCGTGGCTTGCAACCTGACCGACAGCCCTCAGCGCATCCCCTACCAGACCTCGGGCTGCGGCGAGCCCATCCTCACCTCCGATCCGCAGGTCAAGATCGGCAAAAATCGCCTGGACCTACCGCCCTATGGGGTGCTGATTTTTGAAGATAAGGCAGATGGTGAACGATAAAGACGCCTCACCCCCGCAGCTTCGCTGCGTCCCCCTCTCCATTTCGAAAGTTCATCGAAATGGAGAGGGGGACTTGTTCCGCTCAGATACCAGTTATCAACTTATGAGGCGCCTCGTTCCGCCTTCCTACTTGATTTGCAAGGCACCCCTCTCTATTTCACGAAGTGAAATAGAGAGGGGGACGCAGCGAAGCTGCGGGGGGTGAGGCGTTTTCCACGAGACTCTTTCCACAAAAGGAGCTTTGACCCATGAACCCGACGCAACCAAACCTGCTCTGGTGGCAGACCGGCGTAATGTACAACCTCTATGTGCGCAGCTTCCGCGATGCCAACGGCGATGGAATCGGTGACCTGTGGGGCGTGATCGAGAAGCTGGATTACCTCCACAACCTCGGCGTCGATATTCTGTGGCTCTCGGGCGCGCTCGACTCGCCCTGGATTGAATTTGGGTTTGACGTGCGCGACATGCAGAACGTTCACCCGGCCATGGGCAATCTTGAAGTGGTCGACGAACTGCTGGCAAAAGCGCACGAGCGCGGGATGAAGATCATGCTCGACTTCATCCCCAACCACACCTCGCACGAGCACCCCTGGTTTCAGGAGGCGAAGTCGAGCCGCGACAACCCGAAGCGTGACTGGTACATCTGGTGCGATCCCGACGAGGATGGCGGTCCGCCCAATAACTGGCTCAGCCCGTTTGGCGGCTCAATGTGGGAGTGGGATGATGCCACCGGGCAGTTCTACCTGCATACCTTCCTCAAAGAGCAGCCAGATCTCAACTGGCGCAACCCGCAGGTGGTAGAGGCGATGAAGAACGTCCTGCGCTTCTGGCTGGAGCGCGGCGTAGATGGTTTCCGCGTCGATGCCGCCCATCACATCATCAAGGACCGCCTGCTGCGCGATAACCCGCCGAACCCCGGCGCGCAAGAGAAGGACGGTCGCACCGTCTTGCATGAAACGCAGCTTCACGTGTTCGACCGCGAGCAGTACGAGCTGCATGGCATTATCCGCGAACTGCGCAAGGTGCTGGATGAATTCTCCACCGAGGGGCAGCCCCGCGCCTGGATCGCCGAGATCCACCCGGCGGGCTGGGGCGCGTGGATTCAGTACTATGGACCCAACCTGGATGAGTTCCACTTCCCCCTCAGCAATGCCTTTATCTTCAACCAGTGGAAGGCCGTGGAAGTGCGCATCCTGGTCGACATGATCGAAGCCATCCTCCCGCCCGGCGCGTGGCCCAACGCCCACACCGGCAACTTCGACGAGACCCGCATGGTCACCCGCGTGGGCTACGACCAGGCGCGCCTCTCGGCGATGCTGCTGCTGACCCTGCGCGGCACGCCGCTAATCTACTACGGCGAGGAAATCGGCATGCACAACGTGGATGTGCCCCGCGAACGCTCCAAAGACCGCATGGGCATCCAGATCGGCAACAACCGCGACCCGCAGCGCACGCCCATGCAGTGGAATACCGGGTTCAACGCCGGGTTCAACGACAACAATGCCGAAACCTGGCTGCCCGTGGCGGAAGATTTCGCCCAGAACAACGTGCAAACGCAGTGGGATGATCCCCAATCGATGCTGTCGCTCTACCGCAGCCTGATCGGCTGCCGCCGCGCTACTCCACCGCTGGTGCAGGGCGATTACATTCCCGTGGAGACCGATCTGCCCAACATCTTCGCCTTCCTGCGCGTGCTGGACGAAGAACGGGTTTTCGTGGCCCTAAACTTCACCGATCAACTCTCTACCCTGGCGCTGCCGCCGCTCGGGCGAGGCAAGCTTACGCACTCAACCTATATGGACCGCGAGGAGGAAGTTACCCTCGCCAGCCTGGAGATCCGCCCGCACGAAGGAGTGATTGTACACTTGCGCCCGGAAAGGAAGTAGATATACAGGAATATTGGCGCGATTGTAATGAAATTAGTATGGAACAACTTTTAAAAAACTATTGCAATTTGACCACATTGGTGTATAATGAAATCACTCCACCGACCGGATGCCCCCCTCATCCGGTCGGTGGATCTTTTTATCAAGAGGTTCGGATCGGGCTGGATTCCGAACCTCTTGTAGGAGATCTTTGCGAGTTTTGAAAATGCTCCACATTTTCAAAACTCGCAAAGATCTCCTACAAGCTCCCGCAGGGAGCAGTTCAAGCGACAAACAAAAACACCCCCAGGCCGGTCGCCTGGGGGTGTTTTTGTTTATCACATTACTTCTTCTTGCGCAGGCTCGTCACCACGCCGAAGATGAGAATCAGCAAAGCCAACACCGATGAGCCGGCTACAAACGGCAAGATCCAGCTCTTGTTGGCGGAGATACCGGCGATGCCGCTGGGCGGCACGGGGGTAGATTGCGGCAGAGGCTGCACCTCAACAGTGCCGCCCGGCACGACGGTAGCCGAGATGTTCTGCGGCACGGCATTCATGCGCGTGTCAGAGGTCAGCACTTGCAGGTCGTTGACCACGGCGAAGTTGCCCGCCAGCCGCCCGCGAACTGATGGCGTTGTCATCGTTCCGCCAGCCCAGGCCAGCCCTTCATCGTTGGTGCCGAGCACCGCCAGCACCGTGCGCGAGGCATTCCACGGCGAGGGCAAGAGCTGCAAATAGCCCAGGCTCGCGCCTTCTGGCAGGCGGTAAACCACGCGTGGACCCTTTTCTACGGCTACGTTGCTGTTCGGCTCAAAACCCACCGGCAGGCTGTCGTTCATTTCTTGCAGCAGCGGCAGGCCGGTCGCCTTGCCAACGATCACCAAATCGCGCTGCTGGCGCATTTCTTCGGGTACCGCACCGGCAAAGGCTGCCACCAGCTCTACCATGCCGCCTTCCGCACGCCCGCCCAGGTCCACAGCCACCTTCGCGGCCTGGTTCCAGGCTGCCGTGTCATCCTGCGGGACGACAAAGGCCAGCGTCTCGAGCGTGGGGCTGTCGGTGAAGGTGAACGGGTATGTGCTCAGGTCTTGCAGCGGGGTGACGGTAGTCACCGCCGGGGTCAGCGGAATGTGCAGCAGCGACTCAGGGCTAACCGTGGCCCAAAGGTTGCTGAAGTTAATATCGGTGCAGTAGTCGGGCGGGATCAGCTCGACCTCGATCAACAGGCTGTTAATGCCGGGGCGCAGCGCGTACTTGGGGATGGTGATGCGCGCCTCCGTGGTCGTCACCGTTTCGCCCGAGAACAGCACGCCGCCAATGGGCATGTCGTTGAGCAGCACGCTCATGCTCGAGCGGTCAAAGTCGATCGCCGCGGAGTAGTTGAACACCAGATTCACGTAGGCGTCATTGTCCGTCACCTGCCCGGCAGGCACGCTGAAACGCACTTCGGTGCTCGCCAGCCCTGCGCCGCTCATTTCCAGCGGGCCATAGCCCAACTCAGCAAAGGTGCGGTCGATCGCTACCGCGCTCAGCGGCTGAACCGGCTGTACCTCTTTGATCACCGCCAAATCTGGGCGGCCTACGGTGATGATGCTCTGCGAAGAGAGCGCCTGGGCAGCTTTCACCGCCGCCGCGCCCGTATCACCACTGACCAGCAGCAGCGCGCGCGAGTTATTCCACGGCGACGGGATCATCTGCAAGACGCCGTCGCCCGACTGGATGCTCCCCAACGCGAACACGGACCCATTCCATTTGGCAGGCAGCGACATCTTCGTCAGACCGCTAAAAGAAGCGGCCTTGCCCACGTAAATCAGATCCATTTCGGCGGCGTTCAGGGTTTCTACATCCGCTTCTTTCGCCAGTTGAACGAGCTGATCGCCCTGGCTCATGCGGCCAAACCCGGCAGCCACCGTCAGCGCAGCCTGCATTTCCTCAGCGTCTGGCTGGTTAGGGATCACAATCAGCGCGGTAGAGGGGATGGTCAGGCCTTCCTGATAGATCGGCGCGGGCAATTTCGCCAGGCTGGGGGTTAGCGGCACAAGCGTGTGCGGCAGGTAGAAGCTGGAATCGGTGCGTACCACCACGGTTGTTATGTAGTCGAAATCGCAGTCAACGCCCGCATCGAGGAACAGCTCCAGATCTTGGCGGCCATCCTGTCGCCTGGACGTAGTTGCTCCCAGCGGCAGCGGAATGACGATTTCCCGCGGGCCAGTCCAGTTGAGCACGATCTCTTTGATCTTCTGACCGTTCATGCTCACATCCAGCACGGCCCCCACCGGCGCGACGTTCTCCCCGGTCAGCCCGGGACGCGTGGAGCTAAAGAAAGGATCGAGCACTAGCCGCACCTCGGCGTAGTTCTCGATCTTCCAGCTCGCCGGAAGGCCAAACCGCACGCGGTAAGTGTCATACGGCCCGCGCATGGTCGATTCCTGCGCGCCCAATTGAGAGAACACCAGCGTGTTGGGATCATTCGAATTGACCTGAACAACACTCGGGTCTACTGTCGGCTCGGGCATATCGGGCGTAGCCGTCGGGGTCGGGTTGACGGCCTGCGCCAGCCCAGGCCGCGCGGACATTCCCACCCCGGCCAGCAGCGCCAGGATCAAAATAAGGGGGATGAGGGTAAATCTGTTGTTGTTACGCATCCGGTCACTCCTCGAAAGATAACGTTTTGAAATCGGGCGAATTTTCCATTCAGGACACGAGCATTATGAACGTTCTTCCCGTCGCGCTACCCGCTGCCACGTTGCCTTCTGGCTGCCCCGCAGATAGCGGATTAGCCCGGAGAGCGCGGCGAGGTTGCTGTTGACCAGGAAGGCCGGGATATAGAGGATTTTGCCGAACAGCCCTGCGCGTCCAATTTTGCCGCCGATCCAGGCGGCGGCGTAGAACGCGACTTGCAGGGCAAAGAATATCCATCCAAACGGCGGCGCCAGCCGGAATACCCCGGCAGCGCCCACGGTGGGGACAAAAACAAGAGCAAATACGTTCGCCAGCAGCGCGCCGATCATCGCCAGCGGGATGAATGCGCGCAGGTACTTGTGCGAGATCACCTGCCAGACCACCAGCGGGCGGTTGAAGGGCAAAGTCTCGCGCGGATTGGCCATCACGGTGAAGCGTCCGGCCACAATACGCGCCCGGCGCGCCATTTCATCCTGCGCGGTGAGCGAAACCCGCTCGTACGAGCGAGCCTCCGGCACGTACAGCACCCGGAAGCCCTTGCGCACCACCTGCATCGCCATGTGGAAGTCGTCGTTGATCACCCAGGCCGGGGCCGGCTCAAACAGCTCGCGGCGGATCGCCAGCATCTCGCCAACCACGCCGGTCGTGCTGCCCAGGCGGTTTTCCTGTTTTTTGATGAACGACTCATACTTCCAATACAGGCCTTCCGACTCGCCCAGCACGCCGTCACCACGCAGGATGGTCTTTGCGCCCGACGTTGCCCCCACCTGCGGATCGCGGAACGGGGCGACCAGCGCGCGCAGCCCTTTTGCCTCGTACATATTGTTGGCGTCCGACATGACCACAATCTCGCCCCTCGCAAGACCCATTGCGCGGTTGATCGCGGCCATCTTCCCGGCGCGCGCGGGTGAATACGCAAGCTCCACGCCCCGGTCGGCAAAAGACTGCACGATAGCAGGCGTCGCATCGTTCGAGCCATCCGCGGCGACCAGAATTTGCAGGCAGTCGCGCGGGTAATCGAGCGCGAGGGTGTTTTCCAGCTTGCGCTCGATGACCGCCTGCTCGTTATACGCAGCAATCAGCAGCGTTACCGTTGGCAACTCTGAATCGGACAAAACGTATTTTGGCGACTTCGGGCGCAAACGCGCGAAGAGCGCCACCAACAGCGGGTAGCCGAAGTAGGCATAAAGGATCAACGCGACGCACAGCCAGAAGATGATGCCCATCATTCGTGTTCCAGCCTTTCGTACAGCGCCAGCAGCCGGTCCACGGTGACAGGCAGGCTGTACTCACACTCGATGCGCCTGCGCGCCTCGGCGCCGAGCGCCTCTCGGGCAGCCGGGTCGCCCAGCAGATCGCCAATGGCCTGCGCCATTTCGTGGGGAGCGTCTGGCGGCACCAGCAGGCCGTTCTTACCGTGGCTGATCACGTCCGGCGCGCCGCCGACCGCAGTTGCCGCAACCGGCAGGCCAACCGCCATCGCTTCGAGCAGCGCGTTCGATAGTCCCTCGGTCTGGCTGGGCAGCACAAAGGCATCCGCCGCTTGCAGATAGCCCACTACGTTCTCCACGTACCCGGCAAAGCGGATACCTTCCCCGGCAGCCGCGCGCAAATCGGCTTCTTCATCGCCCGCGCCCAGGATGACCAGCTCCGCGCCGGGCGCAGTGGCTCGCACCTGGGGCCACGCACGCACCAGCCCGCCCAGTCCCTTCTCCGCCGAGAGCCGCCCCGAGAACACCGCTGTCGGTGCTCCGTTCATGCCGAGTTGATCGCGCATGGACTGCCGTTCAGCGGTCGGCAGCGGCGCAAAACGCCCGGTATCCACCCCGTTCGGGATAAAATGCCGCCGTTCCGCGGGAATTCCGTTCGCCTCCAACTCGCGCTCGATCTCCTGGCTGATGACGACGAAGGCATCTACCTTACTCAGCAGCACCGGCACGCGCGTGGCGCTGACCTTGCTACGGTGCAGCTTGGCGATATCGCCCAGCGTGCCGCCGCGCAGCACCTTGGCAACCACCGGCGTGCCCCACAACCGTTTCGCCGCGATGGCGGTGGTGGTTGGCGAGAGCAGTTCGTGCGCGTGGATGAGATTGGGCCGCAGGCGGCGGAGCAGCAGCAGCGCCGAGAGTGTAAACAGCAGCGAGGCAACCGGCTTTGGGCCGATGATGGGCATCCGGTGAACCGGAATGCCGTCGATGTGCTCGAAAGCCGCAAACCCTGGATAGCGCCGGGTGATGATGTGCAGTTCCACACCGCGTGCCGCCATGCGCGATGCAACGGCACGAAGCTGCCGCTCCGCGCCCCCCAGCCGGGGAACGTAGCTTTGAATGATCATTGCCACGCGCAGTGGAGCCTTCATCAGCGGGCCTTCTTCCTGCTTTCCATCAAAACGTCGGTGTATAAGGTAACGAAATTTTCCAGCCAGCGATCGGGGTTGTACTGGTTGCGCACATACTCGCGCGCGGTGAGGCCAGTATCGCGGGCCAGGCGCGGATTGCACAGGTACTCCAGCATGGCTGTCGCCAGCCCATCTACGTCCTTTGGCTGCACCACGCGCCCGATATCGGGCGTAATCATGCGCGGTGATTCGCCCACCGCGGTTGCCACAACCGGCAGCCCGGCAGCCATGCCCTCCAGCACTGCCACCGAAAGCCCCTCCCACAGAGATGCGCTCACGTACAGGTCCGCGGCGGTCAGCAAGCGCGGCACGTCGATGCGCGCGCCGGTAAATCGAATGTGCTCCTCAATGCCCAGCCCGCGCGCCTGTAACTCCAGGTTAGGGCGCAGCTTGCCATCACCCACAATCACCAGGAAAGCGTCTGGCACGCGCTCGCGGATAGCGGCAAAGGCGTCCAACATCACCGAGTGTGCCTTTGGCGGTGAAATGCGCCCCACTGTAATGATGATCGGGCGATCAGCGCTGCCGCACAGTTCCTCACGAACGGCCCGGCGCTCGCGCTCGGTCGGCAGCGGCGGCAAATTGACGGTATTCTGAATCACATCGATACGCTGACTTGCCAGCTTCTCCTGCCACGCGTCCTTGATCGAGTAGCCGTTCACCATCACGCGCTGCGCCCAGTTTTTCAGCAAGTACATCTCCATCTTGCTGCGCAGGGGATGTTGATAGCGTTCATCGTACTTGGTATTACGAATCGAACCGATGACGGGCACGCCCGCCATTTTCGCCGTCATCACCCCCAGCACGTTGGCATAGATCAGGTACGTCTGCATCAGGTCGAAGCGCTGGCGGCGCAGATACGATGTCAGCCGCACGATGCGACCTGGGTTCAGCAAGTGTTTTCCGGGGAAGTGCACCACGGGGATACTCTGCGCGCGCAGTTCCTTGGCAAATGGCGTGCCCGGGTCGTCGCCCAGGCTGATGACCGTCACCTCATCGCCGCGCCGGGTCAATAGATCGGAAAGCTGGAGCACCATTTTTTGCGCTCCGCCCCACCGCAGCGTGTCGATCATCTGTGCAATCCGCATATTATCTTCCCCCCAAGGCGGTCGCCAGCGTGCGCCGCGCCGCCAAAAACAGATCGCGCTGCATCAGGTACAGCACGCCCAAATACACCGAGCCGCCCAGCAGTATCGCCAGCACAAGCTGCACCGCGGGGTGGGCGCTGTTGGTTGCAAAATTCACCGGCAGCACCACTGCCGCCATTGCCGCCGAGGCGATCATGCCGGGCTTCAGCGACTCGAGAATGGCGCGAAACGGCGTCTTGGTCATGCGCGCCACCACGTACAGGTTCAACGCGCCGGAGAACAACGCCACAATCGCCTGTGCCCACCCAACCGCCGCCACCGTCTTGATTACCAGGGCGGCATAAACAACCAGCGGGATGGTGATCACCAGCCGCACGATGGTGAGCTGCGTCATCACGCTCACCTTGCCCAGCGCCTTGTAAAAGCTGCCGGTGTTGTATGAAAACGACATCAGCAGCGTAAAGACCGAGATCGCCTGCATCACCGGGATGGCTTCGATCCACTTATCGGTCAGGAAGGTTAGCACGAACGCGCGCGAGATCAGCAGCATGCCCACGCCCATCGGCATGGTAATAACCGACACGTACTTGAGCGTGCTCAACACCGCCTGTACCAGCGCCTCGCCGTCGTCGCGGATTTTCACGTACAGCGGGAAGAGCACCGTGCCCAGCGAGGAGCAAAAATCCGTCACCAACAGGTCGGGGATGCGGAATGCCAGCGTGTAAACGCCCAGCGCCGCCGCGCCCATGTATCGCCCCACCAGCAAGTAATCGATGTTTGCCAGTAAAATTGCCAGCGCGTTGAGCCCGACAATGTACAGCCCATAGCGAATCAACGACTGCGCGATGCGCCTATTCAGGCGGAAGGCAGGCCGCCACCCGGCAACTTTCCAATAGCTGACAATACTGAACAGCTTGCCAATCAACTGCCCGTACACCAGGCTCCACGCGCCAAATCCGGCCAGCGCCATGCCAATGGACGAGAGGCCCTTGGAGCTGGCGCGCGCAAATTCCGGCACAAATTTCTTCTTAAAATCCAGATTTTTGCGCAGCAGGTTGTCGTGGACGTTTTCCAACGCCGCCAGCGGGAAGACCAGCGCCATCACGCGCAGAACCGGGATCGCCCGGTCATCTTGGAAGAAGAGCGCCACCAGCGGCGCGATCAGGTACGTGATGCCGAACATTATTACGCCGAACAGCAGGCTTAGCCAGAAAGCCGTATGCGGCGCGTCTGGCTCGTCGCGGTGGTAGATCAGCGCCGGGCCAATGCCCAGATCATTCAGTACGTTGAGCAGGCTGGTGGTAACCAGCGCATACCCCACCACGCCGTAATCATCCTGCGTGAGCAGCCGCGCCAGCACAATGGTGCTGAGAAACACCAAAAACTGCCCGCTGTAGTTGGAAACGTAAATCCAAAGGGTACCCTTGACGGTTTCTTTCCCAACATTCAACGGTTTGCGTTCCGCGCGCAAGCCGGCTTCGGTGGTGTCACCAGGCGCGCCGGTCATAATGGAACCTGCTGGTACTGGTTATTCTTGCGGAGCCGCTCGCGTGCATATTCAACGGCGGTTGGCATGGCCAGCGACATGCCGACGATCAGCCAGAACATGCGCGGGTACGAGAGATGGATAAACAGGGACGAAGTGAGATACCCGGTAAAACCCACCATCAGCGCCAGGCACAGGTATGCCAGATCGCGTTTGCCCAGCGCCAAAAAGCCCTTCCGCGCTTCATGCAGGCTTTGGAACACTTTAAAGAGGATTAGAGTAAACACCGCCACGCCCAATAACCCCTGCTCGGCGGCGATTTGAATGTACAGGCTGTGCGCCCCGCGCTCTTCACCGCGCTGATCGATACCCAACTGCCGCGCATAACGCAAGTAGGAGTTGGTGAAGTTGTTTACCCCCACCCCCAAAACCGGGTGGTCGACAAACATCATCAGGCCAACCAGGTACTCGCTGGTGCGCCCGCGGAAGGAAGCATCCGTCACGCCGACGTTCTGGCTGCCCGGCAGAATCTCCGTCAGCGTGCTGATGCGCTCGGTATACTGCGGCGGCAGCAGCGGCAGGATTGCCGCGACCGCCAGCGCCCCTACCAGCAGCCACTGCAGCGGAGGCCGGTACTGCACCATCAGCAGCACGCCCACCAGCGCCAGGGCAACGAATGCGCCGCGCGAGAAGGTGAAGATCACCCCCAGGGCGCACAGCACAAATGCCGCCGCAGCAATTAGTTTGAGCAGCCGCGAGCGTTCGTGTACCAGCCGGTCGAAGGCCAGCGGAACGATCACCACCAACACCTGTGCGAAGGCATTGGGGCTGCCAAACGGCCCGGCAATGCGCGGCTCATCCGACCCGCCGACAATGTTCATCACCGGCGCGTTGCCAAAACCCCAGTACTCGTTCTCAAACGTGCCGGTGAGGTATTGGAAGACCGAAATCGACGCCATGAACAGCCCGGAGAGGATCAGCGCCCATACCGCGTGCTTGACAAACCCACCACGCTGGAACAACACCGCTACCATCAGTGTAATGGCGGCATCGTCCACGTAGTCGAGCAGCATCGTTTGCGCCTGGTTGAAATCGGGCACGTACAGCAGCGAGATGAAGGTGATGAACCCATATGCGCCCATCATCATTAACGGCCTGCGGATGCCGCGAATATCCTCACCCAAGATGAGCCAGCGGGCAAACAGCGTTACACCAAGCAAGCCTACCAGTGCTTTCGCAATCGAAGGCAAGCCGTGGTACTGTACCAGCACGTCTGAAAAGCGGTTGTACGAGATGAAGATCAGCAGCAGCAGGCCGATTTCCACCTTCATATAAATCGTCAGCGCAGCAATTGCGCCGAAGACCCCCGCCGCCAGCAGCGTCATGCCTGGGCCGCTCACCGTCAGCCAGCCTACGGCAACGCCGGCCAGCGCAGCGCCCAACACGATGAGGAGATTTACCCATCGTGGGAGGCGGCGTTCTGCCGGGAGGTTTAGGAATTGCTGTGCCACGTTGTTCATCGCAACCGCCGGATCACGGGCACGCCGCGCTAGCGGGCGCCAGCGGGCGCCAGATTACCGAGCTTTCCGGTTGTCCCGTCGAGCCGGTCTACCAATGTCACCACCGACTCATCCTGGTGCCGCGTAACCACACCCACCACGGGCATCAGCTCAAGGGGATCCGAATTGAGATCGGCGCGCATGGGCTTCGATAGGCTGGCGCAAATGCGCTCCATGGTGCGGAGCGCAGCCGTCTCTGAGGTGGAAGGCAGCAGCACCGAGAACGAGATATCGTCCCATCGGCCCACAACGTCACCGCCGCGCAGCTCTTTGCGCAGGGTCTTGTGCACTTCCGCCAGCAGCTTCTGGAGCACCGAAGGCGGCAGATCGTCCAAGATGTCGCGCAGGCCGTCCAGGCGCACCAACCCCAGCGAAAGGATGTCATCTGGGCTGCGAGCCACTTCGTTCTCCAGCACCGTCTCGAAGTGACGGCGGGTAAAGGCATTTGACGCCCGGTCTACCATGCGGCGCTGGCGGATCGAGTCGAACGGGGTAGCGATTTGCTCGCGCATCACCACAATCAGTGCGCCAACCACCAGCCCCAGCACCATCGCAACGCCACCATCACGCAGCGGCTGCGGGCTGACGGGAACGGTAGATGGCATCGCCGCGTCGAGCTGGCTGATATCATACATCTTGTACACATCACCGATCTCGCTCACCGCGGTGCTGCCCAGGCTGTTTGCCAGCAGGGCGGCTACTTCGGGGTTCGGCCCTTCTACGCTCAGTTCCAATATATTCGTGCCCGAAAGCACCACCGCCGAATGCGAGTATCCCTCAATATCCGCCGGTGTGAGCTGGAGATTTGCCAGCGTATTCCCGAGAATACGGTTGCTGTTCATAATCTCCACGTAGGTGGCGACGATCGATCGCTTATCCAGGGTATCCAGACTGCGGACAAGGTCGTATGTGTCGAGCTGCGTTGGATTCGGGCTGACCAGATATGTGGCGCTTGCCCGGTAGATCGGCGTGTCGAGATACGCCGCGACAAGGGCAGCGTTGAGCGCCAGCAGTGCCACCAGCGCAATGATCCACCAGCCCTGCTTCAACATTCGGTAATATATGCGCAATTCCATAGATCCCTCATTTCCCCGGATATTCGGCTGTATTTCCCATAATTGATTTTCGGACAGAGTCGGTTGGATGCTGGTTAGCCTGTTTACTCAGGCGCGCAAACCGTATCACCCCTTATTAATCGTTTTTCTGTCGCGGAACAGGCATAGAACAGTAATGGACATTGTAAGGCAAAATTAGCGAAAATGATAGACCGGATTTTTACGAATTTCCCAGTCGACAAAACAAGTCTGACAAACGCAATACATTCTGGCGCAGATTGAACTCGCGCAGCACCAGGGCTCGCCCAGCCTTGGCCAGCGCTGCCGCCTTCTCCGGCTGCTCGGCGATCTGCACCAGGGCATTCGCCAGCGCGCGCGGATTGGCCGGCGATACGAGAAACCCGGTCTCCCCTGGCCGGATCAGCTCGGGCACGCCAGATATGGCCGTGGCGACTGCGGGTACCTCGCAAGCCAGCGCCTCCATCAGCGCCACGGGGATGCCTTCCATCTTCCCGCTGCTGGTGATGACCGATGGCTGCACGTAGCATCCGGCGGTAGCGAGCAAACGCGCCACTTCTTCCTGCGGGCGCGGGCCCAACAGCTCCACACTGTCTCCCAGCCCCAGCGCCGCGATCTGCCGTTCCAGGTTGTGCTGCTCTTCACCACCACCAATGATCCGGCAGCGGAACGGCACGCCTGCTTTGCGCAGTACCGCGCACGCCTCCACCAGGTGCGCCTGCCCTTTGTAGGGCTGCAAACTGCCGATGGAAAGGATGTCGAGCG
The DNA here is from genome assembly GCA_023434145.1 of Chloroflexota bacterium. Lineage (GTDB taxonomy): Bacteria > Chloroflexota > Anaerolineae > Anaerolineales > Anaerolineaceae > DSYU01. The sequence continues at coordinate 14,778 of JAEYTI010000303.1, forward strand.
GGGCGTCTTGCGCCAGCGCGCGCGCTCGCGCTTCCTGGTTTGGCGCATAACAGTCCGGGTCGATCCCGCAGTGAACAACGTGTAGCTTCTCGCGCGCCCATTCCCCCACGTGCCGCGCAATGAAGTTCCGGTTATACTCCGAAATTGCGACCACAAACGCCGCATCACGCACCTTCGTCTTGAGCATCGATTGGCTGACGAAAATATCGTGCGCGTGGGCGGTGATACTATACGAAATTCCGGTCAGGCGGTGGATGATCCATGCCGCCAGCGCCGGGTGGGTGGCATAGTGCGCGTGAATGTGCCGCACCCCCTCTGCCTGCATTTTGCGCGCGGCAAGCACCGATTTTGGCAGCAGCGCCAGTGCCTTGGTCAAAAAGCCCGGGTTACCCGCGTTCTCCTTGATGATGCTGCCCAGCAGTGCCCCATAATTCCGCGGCTGGCGGATTATCTGGCGCGCATTCTCAGCGACAACGCCAGGATCGATAAATGGCAGCGCATTCGCGCGCGCCATCCACGGCTTTGCCTCCGCGTGAATCACCGGCTGCTTTTGCAGGATCAACGGATAGAGCGCCACCTGCCAGCCCTGCCTTTCCAACTCCACCATCTCGCGCAAAATGAATGTTTCCGGCAGGTGCGGAAAACGGGACATCATATATGCAATCTTGCCGCGCGCGGCGTTACCCGGCACATCCATCCTAGTGTGCCCCGCGGTGCCGGATCAGTGCTGCCTCCACCGTGCGCAGGAGGATCATAATATCCAACGACAAGCACCGCCGTTCGATGTAGGCGATATCCATCCGCAGGCGAGTATCGAACTCTGTTTCACCGCGCCCAACCACCTGCCACAGCCCGGTCAGGCCCGGCTGCACATCCAACCGCTCGGTTTGCCACAACCGGTATGTCTCGGCCCCAAACGACGTAGGCCGCGGACCCACCAGGCTCATGTCGCCGGTCAGCACGTTAAAAAGCTGCGGCAGCTCATCGAGGCTGGTCTTGCGCAGGATCTTTCCAATGCGCGTAACGCGCGGATCATTGGTGATCTTGAAATCAGGCCACTGTAGCTCGTTCAGGTGCATGTACTTCTGCTTGAGTTCTTCGGCATTGGGAACCATGGTGCGGAACTTCCACATGCGAAACCGTTTGCCGCCCTTGCCGGTCCGTTTCTGAGGGAAGAACACCGGCGCGCCGGGTGCTTGCATCCAGATCAACACCGCGATCAGCCCGACGACCAGCAGCCACGCCGGCATTGAGAGAATAACCAGCGTGAGGTCCATCGCTCGTTTCAGGAATAAGTACGCGCGCATGTTAATCGCGCTTCGGTCCGGGTCGTAGTCATACACCCAGCGGTAATCATTCATTGAAGCTTCTTTGGTTACCATTTACAACCCCCTGTTTGGAAACCATCTCACCTGGTTTTCATTTCCTCGGCCTCAACTACCGAGGAATCCAATGGAAGAATATCCGGTTTTTCCCCCACCAAATTTTCCTGCGCGCGCTGGAGCAGTTCATCGAACGTCAGCGCCTCATCCGGGAAAGACGCAATACCATAATCCAGTCTCACACCGAGATGCCCTGTAGCAATCTGCTGAATTCGCTCCGCCAGAATCTGCGTGCCTTCGGCGGTTGTTTCAGGGCAAAGCATTACAAAACCGCGTTCATCATCCTTCTCAACAATGAGATCGGTGCGGCGTGCTTCTTTGCTCAAAATCTTTGAAAGACTCGAGGCCAGATAGCGGTTCATCATATTGCGCTGGATCTCGCGCACGGTTTTCTCTAAATTAAATGTAGGCGTATCGGTGTTTACGTTCACCAGCAGCACAGAAAGCGGGCGGTTGTGACGGCGGCTGCGGATAAATTCCGTTTTGATCTCTTCCCCGGCTTCTCGCATGCGCAGCACGCGCTGGCCCAGCCGCGGAATGGTCACCTTCTCAATTACATCCTCAAAATCATTCAGTGTTCTGCTCAGATCATAGGCGAGGAAGACGGTGATGGCAATCAATGCAACTTCCGTTACCGTCAGATAGGTAAACATATCCCCCAAAATCGGGCGTGTATTGAACACGATCAACTTGAGCACGCCGTACACAACCATCCAACTCAGCAGCGAAACGTAGAGGGAGATGCGCTGAAGTGGCCGAATTGACAGGGTCAAAACGATCAACGTGATAATGAGCACGTAAACAAACGTCTGAATATCGATGACGTTCTGCGTGCTGTAATCAAAGCGCTCCAGATTAAATACAATGGTCAGGTGTATGAGCATGAAGATGATTGATTTGCGAAGGCTCGTCATACCTGACCTCTTTAAGGCGTATGAAAAGGAACTTGAGTAAATTGTCGCTTTGAATGGCGATGCGATCAGGAGGAAGGCATTGCGGTAGTGCCGGTGAGCATATCCACTGGTTTTAGGGTAGGAAGATGTTCACCAGAATGAAGTGATGTGCCTCAGGCCCCCTGATGCAGGCGGTAAACAGAGAAACCGCTCTTTTGTATAAAAAAACCAACTGCTTCCTTATTTTAAACGAATGCTCAAAAGTTTACAAGACTTTCTCTATGCTATTACCTAACCGTTTTGCAAAGAACCGCCTAATTGGGTGATTTTCCACCGCAAAGAGGGTTGACAGTTTAGCCGCCGTGGGTATACTCACAAAAGGAATCAATTTTTTTCCAGGAAAATGGGTTTATTCTATGAAGAAAACTTCCATCTGGGATATTCTTACCGCCATTGTGCTGTTTGGAATCCTGTGCATGGTTGCAGGGTTTGCCTTCTTGGTGCTCAACCCAGGGCTGGCGGCCGGTACAGCACCACTGACAACCATTCCAACCATCTCACTTCCTACGGCCACGGCAACCGTCCCGGGCCTGCCGCCTACGTGGACTCCTGTTCCAGTAGAAGTGCAAGCATCTGCCACGCTCCGGCCCTCTGCTACAATTCCGCCCACCAATACCCCGGTCCTTCTGCCAACGTTTACGGCATCGCCGCGGACCTCTGGCGGCGGAAGTGGCGGTGGCACCAGCGGCGGTAACTGCTCGGTTACCTTCCAGGAGCCGGCGGACAACACGTACCAGGAAAAGGGCAAGATATTCACCATGCGCTGGGTGCTCAAGAACAACAGCAGTAATACCTGGCGCTCCGATAGCGTGGATATCCGCTTTGTCAGTGGTGACCGGATGTCTGGGCGGGATCAGGATCTATCCATGAATGTGTCTCCCGGCGGGCAGGTAGACATCTTCATCCCCAACATGATTGTCCCCAATGCAGAAGGGAAAGTGACTTCTAACTGGGGCCTGTTTGAAGGCTCTACCAGCCTGTGCCGGTTCTACGTAGAGTTCAACATCAAGTAACAGGGTTTCTAAAAAAAATACGATGCGGGTATGGAAAACGCAAAGCGTTTTCCATACCCGCATTCACTTTCCGGCAGGAGGGTGAAGCCCACGATACGCAGATAGCAGCCACAGCGGCTGAACCAATACAGAACAAAATAAAGGGCTGCCATTGAGGCAGCCCTTTATTATTCATTCTTGCGGAACAGTTGGTATTGCTACCGGCGTACTGCCCGGACGATCAACAGCAAGATCACCGCGCCTACAAAGGCCACAAGGATCGAGCCAAGGATGCCGCCCACCCCGACGCCAAGCGCCGAGAACAGCCAGCCGCCGATCACGGCGCCCAGAATGCCGACCAGGATGGCGCCGACCAGGCCAACGCCAATACCCTTCACAACCGCGTCCGCCAGCAAGCCGGCGATACCGCCCACAATAATCCATACAAGCAACGATTCAAGAGTCATTTCAATCCTCCAAAAATATGATGGTTGGAATACTGAACTCCGAAGAGCCGGCCTCACAGGCCATAAACAATAGATGCCAGGATCATGATAAATCCGGCGAGGATCAGGGCCCATAGGCCCAGATTATAGGGGAGGGAAACCGCGCCGAGCAGCAGATCTGCAACCCCAAGCAGCCATAAAACGACAGAAACCAATAAGGCTGCGTGGGTGGGGGGATTGGTGCGTAATCTTCTTGGCATTGCGATCTTCTCCTGTGCTTCGATGTTCTGGTGGGCCTGGCCAATCTGGATTACCCAGCCCGGCACTGCCCGCTCCATTGACAATAATATAAGACAAGATGGGTTCACATTCGAGTGGGGAATGCCCTATTATTAAGTGAGGATTAATCCTTACCAATATTCGATCATCCTATGACAATTGGGGGAGAACCTACCCAACCAAAGAGAACGCCTCACCCCGGCCCTCTCCATTTTCCAAATACGGGAAAATGGAGAGGGTGACTTTTTTCCGCATTTGCATTGTGAGCAATTAACTATCTACCCTGTTGCGCGCACATATTTGTTGGGAATTACACCAGCCTTGCTGCTCGCATATAGTCGTTAGAAAGCTGGGCACAGACTTTCTCCACAAACCCGACTTATTCTTAAGTCACCCTCTCCATTTCGCAAGCGAAATGGAGAGGGCCGGGGTGAGGCGTTTCCCTTCCACAACTGTATAATGAGCAAGTACCACGATCCCTATTTTTACTGGAACTTACTATGCGCATTTACCTGATCCGTCACGGCGACCCCGATTACCCGAACGACTCCCTTACCCCTACCGGCCGCGCCGAAGCACAAGCCCTGGCTGAGCACCTGGCAAAGGCCGGTATCGATGATATTTATGCCTCCCCGCGCGGTAGAGCCCGGCTCACCGCGCAGTACACCGCAGATCATCTGGCCAAAATGGGCATCTCGCTGCCGGTCAATATCGAGCCGTGGACCACCGAACTGGATGGCATCCGCGATATGCAGCGCAACCGCTCGCTGTGGGACTTTGACGCCGCCGACCTGCGCGCCCCGCACATTTTGGAGAACCTCAACGGCTGGCATCAAACCGCCCCTCTCAACAATGCCAACCTCGCCGCCCACATCGAGCGCATCGGGCGCGAGTCAGATGCCTTTCTGGCGCGGTTAGGGTACGCGAGAGAAGGGGCGCTGTACCGCTTCACCCCGCCTAACCGCAAGCGCGTGGCCTTGTTCGCCCACCTGGGCTTTGGGCTCACCTGGCTGGCGCACCTGCTCCATATCCCAGTGCCGCTAATGTGGGCAGGGTTCTACCTGCACCCCACCTCCGTCACGACGGTTTTGTTCGATGAGCGCTCCCTCGGGCTCGCCGCTCCGCGCGTGCTGGCCCTGGGCGACGTCTCGCACCTGCACAGCGCCGGGTTAAGTCCAACCCCGGCAGGGATTATAGCGAACTATGATTAGGCGAGAGGTCTCATAGCCGTGCAGTTTGTGCCTGGCGGTTGAAACCGCGGCAACGAACCAAAACCCCACCTTCGTGGGGTTCAAGAAAAGAGGACCATCAATGCGTTCACCATTCACAAAACTCTACGTTCATTTAGTGTGGTCTACCTAGGATCGGTTGCCAATAATTACCAAGGATGTACGCGACCGATTACTTAACGCGATGGCGAAGCGGTGTCTGGAGCGAAATTGTCACGCTCTCATTGTTGGTGGTGTTGAAGATCATGTACACCTATTGGTTAACTACCATCCGACAATATCGATTTCCGAATTGGTGAAAGATATCAAAGGTGCCTCTTCGCATTTGATGAACCATGAAATCCGTCCAAATGCAGACTTTCGCTGGCAAGGAGCTTATGGAGCATTCACAAAATGTGAGAACGAGGTGGAACAGGTAACCGACTATATCAAGAACCAGGTTTTCCACCATGCGAATAACAACCTGATGGAGCATGAAGAACAAAGTGAGATCCTCACATAGTTCTTCCTCTTCAACCCCACGAAGGTGGGGTTTCGGTAAGTTGCCGCGGTTTCAACCGCCAGGCAACCAAGGAGTAACACCTACCATGCTCACCCAAGGCACTTTCACCGTTGGCTGCAATTACTGGGCATCTCATGCCGGAACCGCCATGTGGTCCGACTGGCAGCCCGATGTTGTAGACGAAGACCTGCGCCAGCTTTCTGAGGCCGGCTTGCAGGTTCTGCGCTGCTTTCCCCTGTGGCCCGACTTCCAACCCATCACCCTGCTGCGCGGCGGAGCAGGCCACCCGCGCGAGATCCGTATGGGCGAGGAACCCCTGCCCGATACGCCCGCCGGGCGCGCCGGGCTCTCCGAGGTGATGCTGGAGCGCTTCGCCACTTTTGCGGACATGGCCGAACAGCACAACCTCAAGCTGGTAGTTGGCCTGCTCACCGGCTGGATGAGCGGGCGATTGTTCATCCCGCCCGCGCTGGAGGGCCTGAACGTGCTGGCCGATCCGCTGGCGCTGGTGTGGGAAACCCGCTTCGTGCGCGAATTCGTTCGCCGCTTCAAAGATCACCCTGCCGTGCTGGCCTGGGACCTGGGCAACGAATGCAACGTGATGGGCGAGGTGCGCGACCGCGCAACCGCCTGGGCCTGGACTGCCGCGATCACCAACACCATCCGCGCCGAAGACCCCTCCCGCATGGTGATCTCTGGCATGCATGGCGAGATTGACGTTTGGGCGCCCGAGAGCCTGGGCGAGCTGTGCGACCTGCTCACAACGCACCCCTATCCGCTGTGGACCATCCACGCCGAGCAAGACCCGGTGGATACCATTCGCACTATCCTGCATTCTACCGCCGAGTCACTGCTCTACGCCGGGCTGGGCGGCAAGCCCTGCATGATCGAGGAAACCGGCGTGATGGGCCCCATGATGGCCTCGGACGAGACCGCCGCCCGCTTCCTGCGCGCCATCCTGCTCTCCGGCTGGGCGCACGATCTGCGCGGGTTGTTCTGGTGGTGCGCCTACGATCAGACGCACCTGGCCCACGCCCCGTATGACTGGAACACTGTGGAGCGCGAGTTGGGCCTGATCCGCATCGACCGCACGCCCAAACCGGTACTGGCGGAGCTGGGTGAGTTCCGCCGGTTTATCGAAGGCCTGCCCATTGAGAACCTGCCGCCGCGCATCCGCGAAGCCGTGTGCTTGCTGCCGCTGGATGTGGACACCTGGAAGGTGGCCTACAGCACCTTTGTGCTGGCAAAACAGGCGGGGTTCGACCTCGATTTTGCCTCCGGAGAAGGCCCGCTGCCCGATGCACCGCTCTACCTTGTGCCCTCGATCCGCGGCATCAACGTGATCACCCGCCGCCGCTGGCTGGCCCTTCTGGAAAAGGTGAAAGCAGGGGCGGTGCTGTACGTTTCGATGGACGATGGGCTGCTGGACCAGTTTGAGGAGACGTTTGGCCTGCGCGTGGTCACGCGCCGCCGCCGGGCGAGCGAAACAGCCGCGTTCACCTTCAACGATGAGACATATACCCTGCCTTCACCCTTCCGGTTAGATATGGAAGCGGCTGGCGCGGAGATCTTGGCCCGCGAAGAAGACGGTAACCCTGCCTTCACCCGTTTTGCCTATGGAGAAGGCCAAATCTTCTTCCTCTCAACGCCAATCGAGCGCGCACTGACCACGCTGCCTGGGGCCTTCCATAATCCGGACGCGCAGCCTGTTTGGAAAATCTACCGCCGCCTGGCCGAAGGCATCGCCAACGATCGCGCGGCCCACGTCGATTCGCCCATTCTGGGCTTCACTGAACACCCGCTGGAAGATGGACGGCGGGTGATTGTAGCGATCAATTACAGCCCGGCGGAGCAAGTCGCGCCGCTGTATGTGGCGGATGGCTGGCAGATCGAGGCGATATGGCGGGGGAATGTGGACGGAAATTCACTCACCATTCCGGCCAACGATGGGGTTGTTTTTGTCCTAAAGGAGAGAACGCAATGAACCTGATCATCTTAATGACCAGCCCAAATATGGATGGTCTCACCGCCGCGTGCGCCGATGCCGCGCGGCAGGGCGTGCTGGAAGCGGGTGGGACTGCCGATGTGGTGCACGTCAACGATCTCAACATCCAGCAGTGCCGCGCGTGCAACAACGGCTGGGGGAGCTGCCTCGACGAGCACCGCTGCCAGGTGCGCGATGACTTCCAACCGCTGCACCAGAAGATCCAGGAAGCCGAGGGTCTGGTGATCGTTACGCCTGTCTATTGGGGCGAAATGAGCGAATCGGCCAAGGCGCTCACCGACCGGGTGCGCCGCAGCGAAGCCACCCGCCGCGAAGGCTCGTACCTGGCGGGCAAGCCCTTCCTGGGCGTGGCGGCAGCCGGGGGAAGCGGCGGTGGCATGATCACCTGCCTGGCGAGCATCGAGCGCTGGCAGCAGCACGTGCGCATGCGCCTGTTCGATCTCATCCCCGTCAACCGCTGGAGCCGCGTCTACAAGCTGCAAGCCATCCGCGCCGCCGCATGCGCCATGGCATCTGATGAAGAATCTGGTTAAAAATAATTTAAATGGGAATGCATGTTTTGAAAACGCAAAGCGTTTTCAAAACATGCATTCCCATTTTTAGGCTCCCGAAGGGAGCAGGTTTAAAACCTTCGTTAAGAAAACGTTAAGTTTCACATCGCTGTACTTCTCTTTTGTACATATATGTTGTAGAATACGCAAAGAGGATTGGGAGCTTGCCTCACTGCGCCTCTTTTTTTATCAACTTTAATGGAACATGAGTTCAATCGATCGCAGTCTCCGGGCTGCTCGGAAAGTTGCACTCACCTTAAAACTACAGTAAGGACTAGAAACGCGGAAAAGACCATGTCGAAAAAGCAACGCACGCCCCGCCAGCGCCCAGAAACGCTGGCAACCCTGTTGATGCCCGTTTATGAAGAGAAGTTAGAGGAAAGCCTGGGCAACCGGCTGCGCGAACTGCGCCGGACGCAGGGCCTTTCATTGCGCGCCCTGGCCGAAAAGAGCGGGCTGTCTGCCAATACGCTCAGCCTGATTGAAAACGGCAAGACTTCACCGAGCGTGGCCACGCTCCAGCAGATTGCCCTTGCGCTGAATATTCCGATCACCTCGTTCTTCGAGATTCAGGTAAACCGTGAGCCGGTGATCCACACGCGCAAAGAGGTGCGGAAAAGCTCACCGTTTACGCACGGCGTGCTCGAAGAGCTGGGCACCGGTGTTGGCAACGATGGCATGCAGCCGATGATCGTGACCATGAACCCGCAGTCATCCAGCGGCCCGCAGCCGATTACCCATGAGGGCAATGAGTTCATCTACTGCCTGAACGGCCGCATCATCTACAACGTGGTTGGCGTCGAGTACGTGCTGGAAGCCGGTGACAGCCTGATCTTCCCCTCGAAAATGCCCCATACCTGGGTAAACCCGCTGGACGAGCCGGTGCAGGTGATGATTGTGATGGCCCCCGGCGAAGAAAGCAACCACCGTTTGGTTCCGGTCACCTACCCCGTCTAAAGCGCTACGAAGCCCCAGCGCGCTCCCATACGCACTGCCTCGGCCCGGTTTGAAACACGCAGCTTGGCGTAAATCGCCGAGACGTGGAACTTTACCGTGTGCTCGCTGATACCCAATGCCGCGGCGATCTGCCGGTTGGTGAGGCCCTGCGCCAGCAATCGCAGCACATCGCCTTCGCGCGGGGTCAGCGGCTCCACCTGGTCCTCACCAGCCGCAGGTAAAACCGGCGCGAGCGGTCCCGGTCCCGGCCAAACTCCGATATTATTTTGGGCGAGCACGTCCTGCGCATGTTCCGGTGAAAACACCACCAGGCCATGTGCCAGCGCTCGCACCGCTGCCCGCAACGCATCAGCATTCGCCTCGCTGGAGATCACTCCCCAACTCTGGCGACCGGTGAGCGCGGCGGGCAGCGGCGTTAACGCGGATCGATCACTTCCATCCTGCACGAGCAGCACCGGCACGTCTGGTGGGATGCTCTCGGCGGTTGACATAGTGTCCGTGGCAAGCGTGCCTGTCGACACGCTTGCCATAGAGATCGTTTCCAACACTTCTGCCGTTATGATAGCTACGCGCAAGTCGTCTGAATCCCACGCGCTCGCCGGTTCCCAGGCTGTGGCGACCTCAAATCCGTCTTCCGCGGAGATGAGGGCGCGCAGGCCTGCGCGCATGGCTGGAACCGGCGAGAGAATAACGACTCGGATCAAGAACGCTCCCCTACCGTGACGTTTACGCGCTGGAGCTGCCCGCCGCGCAGCACCTGGGCTTCGGTACTGCGGCCCACAATATCGCCGACCAGTGCCGACAGCAGCGTGTCGTGGTCGCTGACCGGCTGGTTGTTCAGCCCCACCAGAATATCACCGACCATCAGGCCCGAAGCGGATGGGCCATCATCCTCGATGCCCACCAGCAGCAGCCCAGTCTGCCGATCGCCCGCCTGTTCGCGGGCCTGCGCGGGGATCTCTACCACCTGACTGCGGATGCCGAGATAGCCGCGTTTTACGTGCCCGTGCTGCGCCAGGTTTTGGGCCACTTCCCACGCCAGCCGGGCCGGGATGGCAGGCGACATGCCGCGCACCAACCTGCTTGTGTTGATCCCCAACAGTCCGCCTGCCAAATCGACCAGTGGTCCGCCCGAGAAGCCCGGATACAGCACCGCATCTGACACCAGATAGTGCTCGATCATGCCGCCGTGCCGGGTGCGCAAACCGCCGCCCAGGGCGATCACCATGCCCAGGCTGGCCTGGATGCTTTCGGTGGAGGGCCGCCCAACGGCCACAACCAGGTTGCCCACGCGCGCATCATCGCTGCCCGGCTGCGCGGCAGAGCCACCCGCGGCGCTGTTCAGCCGCAGCAGCGCCAGATCGGTGCCGCGGTCACGCCCCACCAGCTTAGCGGCGCGCTCGCTGCTATCTGGCAGAACAATCTGGATATCCTCTTCACGCTCCACGCCGTGATCGGCGGTAAGAATGAGATCACCGGCATACAGTACCCCGCTGACGGGCAGCCGCCTGCGCGCGTTCACCAGGGCGGTGAACTGCCCGGCGCGCTCAACGGCATCAGCGATTGCGTTCGAAAGCGCCATTCCGGCGCCTGTTTGTGCGTTCGTCATACGAAACCTCCTGAGAGTTGCTGCTGTCGGCTCAGTGAAGATGTGTAAGAGGGTTGGCGAAACGCCTCACCCATCTGTCAAAGAGCTATTGATACGTTCTACTCTCAGTATAGAAACAGCACTCGCCCACCGCATCACCCATTCACGCGGGGAAACACCCGGAAGAATGGGTAGGTATCCATAGATTGTTTGTGTTGGTTGGGCGGCTTTGCCGCCCAACCAACACAAACAACTCATTCTTAGAGGGTCATAATCTCCAGCGGCACTTGCAGCATCTGGCAGAAGGCTTCGATCTCGTGCAGCACGCTGCCATAGGCCATCACCCAGTGCTGCGATGCCCCCACCGCCGCGATCTTGTTGAGAAAATGGTCAATCGGTGTATCCATGCGCAGGATGGCGTGCGGCAGGCCCTCCACCCACGGCTGGCCTTCCAGGCACACGCCGGTGGCGGCGATGGCCTGCCAGCCCTGCGGCGTTGAGCGCAACTGGAAGAGCGTCACCCGGCCGGGCTGTGCCAAAAATTGAAACTGCGCGCCCTCCGTGCCATCCGGGCGGCAGAAGTCGGTATCCTCCGAAACGCACACCTGACCCTCCTGCGCCAGCACCGGGTTTTGCAAGCCCGCGTGCCCGCCAATAATCTGGTTGCGCGCTTCATCCCAGAACCACAGCTCCATAAACATGATGTCCGAGCCGGTCAGGCGGTTGAGGATAAACCCGGCGGTCGCGGCTGCCAGGTCTCCACCCGGCAAATACAGCGGACCGCTGCCGCCGTTGAGGTTGGGGTACAGGCCAGGGCGCAGATGGAAGGTGTTGAGCAGCTCGGGATGCAAATCATTGACCACGACCACATCGAAGTTGTGATCCACACCCACGCTGCCCAGCCCCACCGCCAGATGCGCCGCCTGCTCCAGCGTCGGCTCGGTAACCCCGACGACCGGGTAGCATTCATGAAGCTGATCAAGATACGCCCGCGCCTGTTCCGGCGTCACCCGGTCTACGGTGCGCTTTAATTCGCTAACCGAGACGTACTGCACCACCGGGCCAAAATCGGCCATCAGGCGGAACTCGTCTACGAAGTTCACGTGCATCAGATCGTCGCGCGAAGGGATCAGGCCAAAGCGGGTTTTGCGCAGGTACTGGCGCACAGCGGCTGCCCGCCCCGCCACGCGCAGATCCTGCATCAGGCGCGGGTCATCGGGCGCGCCAAAGGTGAAGAAGAACGGCACGCCCAGGTTACGCAGCGTGCCCAGCGCGCCAAACGTGCCCACCGGGCCGGCCCCACGCAAGAGATCGGCGCGCGAAACCGGGCGCGGAACCCGCCGCCAGGGCAGGTAGCACCACAGCACCAGCGGGCGAGTGCCGATGGCTTGCAGCAGCGAGACGAGCTGCGCATCTTCCGCCCAGGTCTGGAAGGCCAGCAGCACCATATCCAGCTCGGCGTCGCGCAGGGCATGCTGGGCCTCTTGCATCGACCTGGTGGAGGAGATAACCCACGGCCCGGCAACTGAAAAGTGCTCTTCCAGCCGCTCCACAATCGCCCGAGTATCGGCTTCCACGGTTTCCAGCACATTTCCGGCCGCTCCACAGCCGGGCCACTCTGCCCGCATCAACACCAAACCCACGCGCGGACGGTTCTCCATTAAGCGCACCTCCACAGTGTTGTTACTCGATTACAGTATATCCCGACTGGCGCAAAGCGGTCTCGATCGACTGCACCATTTCCTCCAACAGCAGTTCCGGCGGCTCGCCCTCCGACACACCGTGCCCGGCGATGTGCAGCGCCCGCCAGATATCACCGGCAGGGATCAGCCGCGGGAAGGCCGGTTGGAAATACCACACCTGCGAAAGCGCCTGTTCCGCCGGGCTGCCCAATTCTGCCAAAACAACCCTGTGCGCGGGCAAGCCGCCACCATTCGCCCACGCCCGAGCGCCATCTTCTGTAACCAGCCACCTGGCAAACTCCTGCGCGGCATCAGCGTGCGGGGCCTTCAGCGGCACAGCCCACGCATTCACGCTGCCCACCCCGAGTGTTTTTTCCATCCCCGGCAGCGGGGCGAAGGCCAGCAGCGGTTCGCCATCCCTGCATACGTCCGGGCTGCGTTCGCAGTCCAGAAGCACACTCGCGGCGGAGAGCGGCAGCATGCCCACCGCCGCCTGGCCGGTGGCAAGCGCATTCTGCACGTCCGAGCGAGACCAATCGCCCGAACCGGGATTCACCAAATGGGCATCCGTCAGCCAACCCGCGTAACGGTCCAATGCATCTGCCAGCGCACCCTGGTCTACATGCCAGTCTCCACTGTTCGACCCCGGAATAAAACTAATAAAACCGACATGCCCTAAAAGGGCAGCCAGATCGCGCCCGGCATCCAGATCCCCGGCAGAAACAGCCATCGGCCAGGTCCCCGGTTCCAGATAGAGTGCCTCCACCGCCGTGGTAAGCGCCTCCCAATCGCCCGGCACGGGTATCCCCGCAGCCTCCAACAAATCCGCGCGGTACCACAGCACATCCACATCGGGGTCGACTGGCACACCGTAGGTTGCACTGCCTTCCCCGCGCGTAACTTCCATCAACTTTACCCAGGCGGAGTTGTTTTCACCCACCTCGGGCCAAAGGTGCAGCGACCGGATCATGTTGTAATCCACCCACTTCGGCAGGCTCTCCGCAGAGAGATAGACCAGGTCAAATTCCTCCGTGCCCGCCAGCAGCGCCGCTGAAACGCGGTCGCCGTAGGAGTCGCCGGGGAAGGTGACGACGCCCACCCGCAGCCCGGTCGCCTGGGTATAGGCATCCGCGACGGATTGGGCGGCATCGGCTGTGGCTCCCGCAGGCGCGGCAAGAACCACGTCCCAGGCGGCAGCGGGAGCAGCGGCAGGAGCGCATCCCAAAAGCGCACTAAGCGCGAAACAAACAAGGAAGATGACTCGAAGAATTCGCACGGTGCGATAATTATACGGGAGAACGAGCGAAGTACATCGTATCCCCAGCACACGGGTGTGTTACAGTTTGTGGGTGGGTTGAGGCAGGGAAACG
>JAEYTI010000300.1 GCA_023434145.1 Chloroflexota bacterium
TTTCGTAACTGCTCAGCCCTGTCGGGCTGCTGGCTTGAAACACGCTCCCGTAGGGAGCGCAGAAGGTAAATGCCCACATTTACCTTTAAAACGTTTCTTAGATTTCCTGGCACCTCGGGCAGAAATAGGATGCCCCGCCCAGGAACTGGATCTTTTGGATCACCGTGCCACATGCCGGGCACGGCGTTCCGGCTGTATCGGCGGAAAGGGTGCGCTGATATTTTCCCGCGCAGCCGTAGAGATCGAGCTCTGAGTCGCGCCCGCCCAGGGCTGCCGCCTCACCGATCATCTCGCGGATCGCGCAGTACAGGGCATGCCGTTCCACGGCGTCGAGGTCTACTGCCCTGCGCTTCGGATGGATCCGCGCTCGCCACAGGATATCTTGCAGGCAGCCGTTGCCCAGTCCCCACACGCCCGGCTTGCTGATGAGGAAGAACTTGATCGCCCGCGGATCATCGTCGGGGATCGAGTCAAACCGTTCCTCGAAGAACTCCAGCGTGAACTCCTCGCTGAGCGGTGAAACGCCGCGCTTGCCGGCGTAAGGATGGGTTGGAAAGTCGGCCCGCGTCCATAACTGCAGCGAGCCCCACATCTGGATGGTGATGGTGAGGAAGGTGCGGTCGGTGAATTCGAGCAGGAATTGGTGCTTTTTGGGCAGCGTGCTTTCGCTGGTGTGGTAAAGGATGCGCTCCCCACCGCCTCCCAGGCACAGCAGGTGCTCACTGCCAACGTATGTGAGCATATGCACGCCCCACTCCACCGTCTCGTCCAGCTTCTGCCCGCGCAGCGTGCTTTCGTAGGCTTCCGGTTCATGGGTATAAAAGGCGAACTTGTGCGGAGCATTTCCGCGCACGCAGTGGGCAATCGTCTTGCCGCGCAGGGCTTCGGTCATCTGCCCGGAGATGACCATTGATTCAGGCAGCTCAATCATAGGGACCTCCAAAGAGATTCCTTGGATCGTTGTGCCTGGCCAACTCCGCTGGCCGGGCACAACGATCCAAAAATAGATTAATGTAGAACAAGCATGTATAGTATAGTACTTAATTTCTAAATTTGCGCATTCTTTTTGTTACAAAAAAAAACGAACTTGGTGCCTTACTTCTTCGTTCTCCCCTCTTCCCTTATAATCCTCTCAGGAGCATACTCATGACCCAATTCATCCCTGGTATCGAATTGAGCGAAACATATTACCTCGACGCGGTGCGACCGATCCTCGACCGGCACTACCCCAACCTGCCGCATTCCGCGGCGCTGATCGGCTGGGGCTCAGACGTGCTGGGTTTTGATACCCCCGTCTCGACCGATCACTTGTGGGGGCCGCGCGTGCGCATTTTTCTACCCGAAGCACGCATGGCAGACGCGCCCGCGATCTATGAGACGTTGCGCCACGAACTGCCCGTCTCCTTCCGCGGTTACTCGACCCACTTTGGCAAGCCCGACGAGGCCGACGGCGGCACCCGCCTGCGAGAGGATTTGACACAGGGCCCAATTGATCCGTTGATCGAGTTCCTCACCATCCACGCCCTGTGGCAAGGTGATCTGGGCGTCGATCCCTTCACCGACCCCGACGCGGCGGACTGGCTGACCTTTTCCGAGCATCCGCTGCTTACGCTGACCTCGGGCAAAGTCTTCCACGATGACCTGGGGCTGGAGCAGGTGCGGGCACGCTTCCGCTACTATCCGCGCGACGTGTGGCTGTATCTGCTGGCGGCGCAGTGGTCGCTGATTGGGCAAGAAGAGGCATTCGCCGGTCGCACGGCGCAGGTGGGCGACGAGCTCGGCTCGCGCGTGGTCACTGCCCGGCTGGTGGAGCGCATTATGCGGCTGTGCTTTTTGATGGAGCGCCGCTACGCTCCCTACAGCAAGTGGTTTGGCACAGCGTTTGCCCGGCTGGCTTGCGCACCGCGCATAATGCCCCTGCTAGAAGGCGCGCTGGCGGCCAATTCCTACGCCGAGCGCGACCCGTGGATGGCCCAGATTTACCGCCTGGCGGTGGAACTGCATAACGAGCTGCGCATTACCCCGCCGGTGGAACCGCACACGCGCACGTACTCTGGCTGGCACGCGCTGCGCGGCGGTGTAGAGAACCTGCCCCTGGATGATCCGCGCAACACGAGGCCCTTCCAGGTGGTGTTTGCCGAACGGCTGTCCGAGCCGATCCTCGCCGCGATTGAAGATCAGACGGTGCGTTCGTTTGTGCGCACGGTGGGCGGCGTAAACCAGTTTCTAGTCGAATCGTCCGACGCGCTGCAAAATACGCAGTTCCGCCGGGGAACTAAGGGGCTGATATGGCCACGGTAACGGTCATCGTCGGCGCGGGGATGATGGGCACGGCCATGTGCTGGCCGCTGATGGATAACGGGCACACCGTACGCCTGGTCGGCACGCCGCTGGATGGCGAGATCATCCGCAGCATCCGCGAGACGGGTATTCATCCCACGCTTCAGCGCGCGGTGCCGCCCGGCGTGCAGATCTACACCGCTGGGGAACTGCCCCATGCCCTAGAAGACGCGGAACTGTTGATTGGTGGGATTAGCAGCTTTGGCGTGGACTGGTTCGCGGAGGCTGCGCTGCCCTACGTGCCTGTGGGCGTGCCGGTGCTCTCCGTCACCAAAGGGTTGGTCGAAGCTCCCGATGGCCGCCTGGAAACCCTGCCAGATCTGCTTACCCGCCGGCTGCCGGAAAATCTGCGTGGATCGGTCTCGCTTAACGCCATCGCCGGGCCGTGTATCGCCCACGAACTGGCCGCACGCCGACAGACTGCCGTGGTCTTCACCGGGCCGGACGCCCCTACGCTCGCCCGCCTGCGCGATCTGCTGGGCACAGATTACTATCACATCTGGACCTCGACCGACGTGGTGGGCGTGGAGGTGTGCGCGGCGATGAAAAACGCCTATGCCATGGGCGTGGGCATGGCGGTGGGGATGATGGAAGCTGCCGGCCCGGATGGATTGGCGAACGGCTACAACCCGCAGGCGGCTCTGTTTGCCCAAAGCGTCTATGAGATGCGCGCGCTGGTGCGGCTGTTAGGCGGCGGGGAAGAAAACGTCACCTGGCTGCCCGGCCCTGGCGACCTGTACGTGACTGTCTTCGGCGGGCGGACGGTGCGGCTGGGCAAGCTGCTGGGCCAGGGCGTGCCGTTCAAAGAGGCGCGCGAGATGCTGGCCGGGGTGACGCTGGAGAGCGTCGCGATCACCACGCGCGTGGCCCGCGCCCTGCCCAAGCTGGCCGGGCGGGGATTGGCGCGGCTGGAAGACTTCCCCCTGCTCCTGCACCTGGATGAGATCCTCAACCAGGGGAAGAAGGTGGTGATTCCGTGGGAGCGGTTCTTCCGCGCCGCCTGATCTGCTTTTAGCCTGTGGCTATTGGATTGATCGTACACAGAATGCTCAATCCAATACCCTCAAAATTTCCTACTTGACTTTTACATACATTCGCGTTAGTATATATTCATGCGACGTACCAGAGAGGATGCCGAACGCACCCGAGAAGCGTTACTAGAAGCGGCGCTGAAGGTCTTCAGCCAGCAGGGCTATGCCTCGGCGCGGCTGGAGGATGTAGCCAATGCCGCCGGAGTAACACGCGGGGCGATTTATCATCACTTTGGCGGCAAGGCCGAGCTTTTCGCGGCGCTGGTGGAGGCGGCAAGCCAGCAGGGTGCAGGCGTGGTAGATCGGGCCATCCAGGAAGGCACAGACTTCCTCGACATTGCCCGGCGGGTGCTGATCTATGGTCTTCGGCTTTTGGAAGAAGACTCGACTTACCGGCGGACCATGGCCCTGTTCCTGTTCCAGATCGGCGGCTCACCTGAACTGGAGGCGTTCAAGCAGCAGCGTGTGGTGCAAGGCCGCGCGCAGATAGAGGCGATCGCCGGGTTCTTCCGCATGGGCCTGGCGCAGGGCGCCCTCCGCCCCGACCTCGACCCGATGGTGGCGGCGCGATCGTTCGTTGCTTACCAGAACGGCCTGACCATGCTGTGGCTCTCGGATGCAAGCCTGGTCCCGCTGGCAGATGCCAATGCCCTGGCCGAGACGTTTCTATGCGGTATCGCCGCGAGGTAAAGCTAAGCTTCTCTCTTTTTTTGACTAAAAACATACATACACGAATGTATAAAAGGAGCAACTGATGACCACCCTACCGTCCTTATCCCCTTCCCACCCACTGCCTGTGGATGAACAGGCAAATGCCGCGCCGCGCCCAATGGGCTGGCTTTCCTCTCTGCTGCATTTCGGCATCCCGGCGGCAGCAACCTTCGCTGCCTTCCACGTCTTCCGCCCCTGGCTGGAGCAGTTGGGCTACGATCCGCTGAGCAGCTACCTGGGAGCGCTGTGCGTGCCGCTGGCACTCATGTTCGCCGCCGCGCTGATCGGCTATCACAAAGGTGAAGGCCGCCCGCTGACCCGCCAGGCATTCGCGGAACGGATGCGCTTCCCCCGCCTGCGCGGCAGGGATTGGTTGTGGGGCGCGGCAATCTTTGTGATTGGCTTTCTCGGCTACGGCATTCTCTCGCAGGCTGTGCTCGCGCTGATTCGCGCCGGGTGGATGCCGCTGCCGGGCAACCTGCCCCCCATCGCCGACCCGCTGGCCGTATTTTCCATCGAGACGATCAACCAGGCCGCCGGCGGCGCGATCCGCGGGCGTTGGGATATCGCCGTACTCTACCTGGTGACGTTCTTCTTCAATATTGCCGGCGAGGAGCTGTGGTGGCGCGGGTACATCCTCCCACGGCAGGAGCAGGCTTTCGGCCGCCGTGCCTGGCTGGCGCATGGAACCCTGTGGGCGGCTTTTCACGTCTTCAAATGGTGGGATGTGCTGGCCCTGCTGCCCATCTGCCTGCTGATCGCCTTTGCCTCGCAAAAACTGCGCACCAACTGGCCCGCACTGATCGCCCACGCGCTGATGAACGGCTTAGGGGTGCTGGGGCTGATCCTGTTGATTGCGAGCTGAGATATATCCGCTTGACCCCTCCCCCCAAATCTGGGACAATGATCGTATCACGGAGGGGCGCGTGAACGACAATCATTTCATGTTAGAGCACAGTGTCATACGCATCATCGGCAAAGATGGCAAAACCACCTGCGGGACGGGCTTTCTCGTCGCGGAGAATATTGCTGTCACATGCGCGCATGTGATCGGGGTAGCCGGGGCGAAACCGGGTAGCCTAATTCAAATCCGGTTTGACGGTTTGAGTTCAATCCATTGGGCTTCGGTAGCAGAGGAGCCACATTACTCACCGCCTGAGCTGGATGATATAGCCTTTGTCCTGCTGCGCGATCTACCTGAGGGAGTTACCCAGCTGCCGCTGGCTTCGGCTGAAAGATGCGAGCGGCATCCTTACAAATGCTACGGTTACCCTACTAACAGCGACCCGGCTGACTCGCACAAAGCCATTGGAACCGTCAACGGCGTCGTCTCCGCCAAAGATCCGGGTGTGCGACCTGTTTTAGTAATGGTCGCCGAGGACTGGTATCACGGTATGAGCGGTGCGCCGATCTATGACGAAGCCTTGCGAGCAGTTATCGGCATGGTGACCAAAGGACGATCGCTGAGCAAGACCCAGTTAGGATACGCCACCACCGCCGATACCATCCACTTCCACAACCCACAGATTCTATTCAACGAAAGACCCATCCCAGGTCTTCCCCCACAGGGCACACTCCCCAACCCCGCCCCCCTGCCCCCCGGCTCGCGGATGACGCACCCGCGCAACGATCTCTTCACCGGGCGCGAAGAAGATCTGCTGGCCCTGGCCGCGGATCTGCTGTACAGCACCAGCGGCAAATCCGTGGCCCTCACCCAGCCGGTGGCCGCCGCCGGCATGGGTGGGATCGGCAAGACCCAGCTTGCCACGGAGTTCTGTTACCGCTATGGGCAGTTCTGCGAAGGCGTGCACTGGATCAACGCCGCCAACGCGGAGGCAATTGGTGATGAGATTACCACCTGTGGATCAGCCATGGGAGTTACGCACGGGCTAGAAAAGCAGCAGGAACAAATTGATGCAACGCTTCTAGAATGGGCAAAGTCGAAGCAGCGAATTGTGGTACTCGATAACCTGGAAGATCCGGGAGTGCTACGTGAGTGGTTACCGCAGCTTGGCAACGTAAAGGTGCTGGTCACGACCAGGTTTATGAGATGGCCTCGTGCGATGCCACTGAAGTTGCACCGGCTTGACTACTTCAAACGTAATGAAAGTTTAGAATTGCTGCGTTCTCTCGCTCCTCGATTGGTGCATGAGCCTAATGGACTGCTTGAAGAACTTGCAGCACTTCTCAGCGATCTGCCACTAGCTATCGAACTTGCAGGGGGATACCTGGAAGCACGCAAAAACCTTTCCCCGATCGAATATATGGCGGAATTGCGTGATAGCGGAATTTTAAACAACTATTCGATGAATGATGATTGCAAGAATGAAACTACGCATCACATTCAAAGCCTGGATGCCACGTTTACGTTAAGTTGGAAAGCTTTGGATGCGCCTGGGGGCACGAGAAGAGCGAAAGAGATGAGGTTAGCCCGTCTAGCGTTTCGATGTGCTGGGTACTGCGCTCCGGCTGTCACGATCCCCCTTGTCGTTCTACGAGATGCGGTACGCGAATTGACAAAGGTAGATTGCGAAGATCGAGACTTTAACGCAATCTTTGATTTGGGTATATCGCAAATTTGTTCTCTCGGATTGTTAGATCCAGCGGAGGGTGGGGTTTCAATTCATCCGCTACTGGCCGAGTATGCGCGGTGTAAGGATGACTCTCAACAAGATATCGAGTGTGTTCTTCCAACATTGGCAAAGGGACTATCAGAGCGGGGAGCGATAGCAAACAATACTGGTCTACCTTCTGACTTTCAGCCTTTTCGTCCCCATATTGAATCTGTAGCACTTCACACAAAGGATAGGTTTGCCACGTGTACTGCTCTTCTATTAACAAATTTGGGATTCCACAGCAAAGCAGTTGCCGAGTTTGTTAAGGCAAAAGAGTACTACGAGCAAGCCCTGGCAATTGACGAGCAGGAGTATGGTATGCAGCACCAGGAGGTAGCAAAAGACGCGAACAACCTGGGTAGCGCGCTGAAAGCATTAGGCAAGCTGAATGAAGCGAAAGAGTGTTTTGAGCGGGCTTTGGATATAGACGAGTACGTGTACGGCAAAGAACATCAGATTGTGGCTATTCGTGCAAACAACCTGGGCAGTGTCCTTAAGGCAATGGGAGACTTAGAAGGAGCGAAGGCTCTCTATAGGCGAGCTCTGGCAATTGATGAAAAGGTTTTTGGTTTGGAGCACCCAAGTGTAGCAATTAGAGTGAATAATCTTGGCACCGTGCTTGCTTCTCAGGGGAATTTCGAAGACGCAAGGGCACTCTATGAGCGTGCAATGGCAATAGATGAGAAGGCGAACGGCAAAAATCATCCCAAGGTTGCTATCCGTGCGAATAACCTTGGTAAACTGCTGCATGCCCAGGGTGACCTGCAAGGCGCAAAGGCGTATATCGAACGGGCGCTAAGTATCGATGAACAAGTATATGGAATGCATCACCCGAAGGTAGCGAAGCGAGTCTATAATTTAGGCCGGGTATTACAGGAACTTGGCGATCTTGAGGGGGCAAAAGTATTATTTGAGCGAGCGCTATCCATAGACGAGCATGTGAACAAAAGGAACGCCCAATAATAATGATCCGCGTCCGCAACATTGACAATGTACATTAAGACCTGAATGACCTGCGGGCAAAGGGCTGACAACGGATTTTTAACACGGATTCCACGGATTTGGACAAAAAAATCGGTCTTCGATTGGTGCAGTTAACCACACCAATCGAAGACCAACCAACCGTATCTGTAATCCGTGTAATCCGTGTTAAAAATCCGTTGTCAGCGGCCCTCAAACCGATACGTCGTGATCGAGTGCGCCGGTACATCTACCATCGCCGCTTTGCCCTGATATTTCAGCGCGAACTGGATCGCTTCTTCGCTTCGGTTCATCACCACCACGGCGATCTTGCCATCCGGGTTGCGGAAGGCGGTTACTTCGAGCTGGTCCATCGTCGGCGCGCAGGTGACGCGCTCGGCGCCGGGCTTGATGAAGCGGGCGAAGTGGCCGATGTAGTAGTACGAGGGCATCAGCGTCACGCCGGAGGCGCTGCACACGCGCGTATCGCAGATCACCGGGGCGGAGCAGTAGTTGCCCACGTGGTTGGGGCCGCCCTGCTCATCCAGCACCAGGTTCCAGTCCACCCAGGCGCAGGTCCAGCGGTTCAGGTCGTTGACCATCGAACGCCCGTAGCGCTCGCCCACGCTCCAATCGCCCATGTGCGGGCCGCCTTCCTGGCAGCCTTCCGAGAAAATCAGCGCCTTATCGGGCCAGGCATCGTGCACGCGCTGGACGTTATCGAAGAAGTCGCCCATATACCAGTGGAAGGCTGTGCCCCATACGTACTGCGCTGCCTTTGGGTCATCGAACACCACTTTGGCGCGCTCGAACATGCGGTCGCGGTTGTGGTCCCAGATCATCAGGCGCAGGTGGCCCAGACCCTCTTTGTGCAGGGTCGGGCCGAGGTGGTCGCGCACGAAGTCTCGCTCTTCCTCGCCGGTATAGATGCACGAATCCCAGGTTTGCACGGCCTCGGGCTCGTTCTGCACCGATAAGCCCCACATGTCGATGCCCTCTTCGGCGTAGGCGTGCACGTATTTGGCGTAGTAACGCGCCCAGGCCTCGCGGAACTCGGGGCGCAGCTTGCCGCCGTGGTTCATCTCGCCGTTGGTCTTCATCCAGGCTGGCGGGCTCCAGGGGGTAGCGAACAGCTTGATCGGCCCGCCCGCCACCTGCATCGCCGCGCGGATAAAGGGGATCAGCGTGTGGCGGTCGCGCTCGATCGAGAAGTGCTCCAGGGCTGTGTCGCCGGCGACCTCATCATAGGCGTAGTTGCCGAGCGCAAAGTCGCACGAGTTGATGTGCGTGCGGCACAGGTTGTATCCTAACCCATGCTCCGGGTCGAAATAGGCTTTCAGGATCATCGACTGCGCGTCCGAGTCCATCTTGTAGAAGATCGAAGCGGAGGCCTCGGTGAACGCGCCGCCGAATCCCTCGATGCGCTGATAGCGGTGGGTGTCGTCCACCATTACCGATGGCGTCTCGTAGCCGGGTTCCAGCCCAAATGGTACGGGCGCGCGGTTCGATAGTCGCTCGCCGGTGTCTTTGGCAGTGCGGAAGATCTCGATCAGGTCAGGGTTCATAGTTGCCTTTCGGGAAAAATATGTCTGCGGCGTTTTCGTTTTTTGGGTACTTCCCAGTGGGTTGGGTCGGGGAGACAAAGCTTCCCC
>JAEYTI010000014.1 GCA_023434145.1 Chloroflexota bacterium
GACCATGACCGCCACGCCCATCCCGCGCACGCTCTACATGGCCCTCACCGGCGTGCGCGATATCTCGCAGATCAACACGCCGCCCGCCGAGCGCCTGCCAATCATCACGCACATCGGCCCTTACTCGCCCAAGCTTGTTCGCCAGGCGATTCTGCGCGAGCTGGAGCGCGGCGGGCAGGTGTTCTTCGTTCACAACCGCGTGCACACCATCCGCGCGATGGAGCGTCACCTCAATACGCTCGTCCCTGAGGCACGTGTTGGTGTTGCCCATGGACAGATGCACGAGGGTGAGCTTTCCAAAGTGATGACCCAATTCACCACCGGAGAAATTGACGTACTGCTGTGCACCTCGATCATCGAGTCCGGACTGGATATCCCCAATTCAAACACTCTGATCGTCGACCGCGGCGATACCTTCGGCCTGGCACAGCTTTACCAGCTTCGCGGGCGGGTGGGGCGCGGCGCGCAGCGGGCCTACGCTTACTTCTTCCGCCACCGCAAGAAGCCGCCTACCCCCGAGGGCCAGGAACGGCTGGAGGTGATCGCCGAGAACGTGCAGCTCGGCGCGGGCTACTCGATCGCCATGCGCGACCTGGAAATGCGCGGTGCGGGTGAACTGCTCGGCTCGCGCCAGCACGGCATGATCGCCGCCATCGGCTTCCACCTCTACACGCGCATGCTTGGGCAGGCTGTGCGCCAGATCCGCGCGATCACCGGCATGGCGGGCGGTGACGAGCTTGCGGCCCTGCGCGAGATGAGCGCCCAGGTGAGCGTTGACCTGCCGCTTTCGATCGGCATTCCGGTGGACTACATCGCCGACCAGACCATGCGCATCAAGCTCTACCGGCGCCTGGCTGATATGGTGGACGAAGAAGGCGTGCAGGCCATGCAAGACGAGTTCGTCGACCGCTTTGGCGCGCTGCCCGAGCCGCTGGAGAACCTGTTTTACCAGATGCGCGTCAAGCTGCGCGCAGAGACGGCTGGGCTCGTCTCAGTGGCAATGGAAGGTGAGCAGATCGTCCTCCGCTACCCGCCGCTGCCTGAAGGCGCCTCGCGCACCCTGCCCAACATCGGCATGAGCGTCCGCGCCGGAAAAAATGCCTACTGGATGCCCGCCGCCGGTGGCCCCAAGGTATGGAAGGACAAGCTGCTGGACGTGCTGGAAGCGATCATCCAGGTCTGGCAACCGACGTAAAGAAGGTTGGAGAACCTATAGACACCCGGTGGACGACAACTCGTCCACCGGGTGTCTATAGGTTCTCCAGCACAAATTCTTCACATGCTCTTCACACCTTTGTGATATAGTCTCAAATGTGAACGAACTCGTCCTCGTCGTCGACGATGAAATCCAGATCCGCAAAGTCGTTGAGGAATACCTCAAGCGCGGGAATTTTCGCGTTGCCTCGGCGGGGGATGGGGTTGCCGCGCTCTCCGCGTTCCGCCAGGAGAAGCCCGACTTCGTCATCCTCGACCTGAACCTGCCCAAAATGGACGGGCTGGACGTGTGCCGAGCGATTCGCAAAGAGTCTAACGTGCCCATCATCATGCTCACCGCGCGGGTGGAAGAAGCCGACCGGCTGATTGGGCTGGAACTGGGCGCGGATGATTACATCGTCAAGCCCTTCTCACCGCGCGAGCTGGTGGCTCGCGTGCGCACGGTCCTGCGGCGTGCCTCTCAGACTGAACCTGTGTCTGCCCCAAATCGTAAGATCAGCGAAGGCGATTTGGAGATCGACCTGGACGCGCATGCGGTAATACTCGCCGGGAAGCAAGTGGACTTGACCCCAACCGAGTTCAACCTGCTGGCGGCGCTGGCAGCCAGCCCCGGTCGCGTGTTCAGCCGCTTGCAGCTTCTCGAGTCTGCGCAGGGGCAGGCATATGAGGGCTACGAGCGCACCATTGACGCGCATATCAAAAACTTGCGTGCTAAGTTGGGCTCCGCGAAATATATCGAGACTGTTTTTGGGGTCGGCTACCGCTTCCGCAAAGCTTGATCCATGCCTTAGGAGGGCGCCGTGGAGAAGGATACTCCGCTGATTACGCGAGACCAACTGGCGACCGATCTGCGCGCGCTGGGGATCGAACCCGGGCAGGTGATTTTGATGCACGCATCCGTCCGCACGGTGGGATGGGTAGTGGGCGGTCCGGATCAAATCTTGCAATCACTGTTCGACGTGCTGACGCCTGCCGGTACGCTGGCAATGTATGTCTCGTGGGAGGAATGGGAGCGCGCCCTGGTGTCTTTCTCCGACTTCACCGAAGCGCAGCAGGCGGTGTTTCGCAAGCACTGCCCGCCGTTTGATGCCAGAACATCGCGCGCTATGCGTCAGTGGAGCGTGCTGACTGAGTCCCTGCGCACCTGGCCTGGCGCATACCGCAGCGATCATCCCACCGCCTCGGTCTGTGCAGTGGGGGCGCAGGCAGCCTGGGTCACCGCCGATCATCCGCTGGCATATGGCTACGGATACGGCTCACCGTGGGATAAAGTCTGCCATACAGGCGGCAAAGTGCTGCTGCTCGGCTCGCCGCTCGAAGCGGTCACCTTGCTGCACTATGCTGAGCACATCGCCAATGTACCGGGCAAGCGAATCGTCCGCAACGAAGTGCCGCTGCTGCGCGGAGGTGAGTGCGTATGGGTGACCTTTGAGGAATTCGATACTACCTGGGGCATCCGCGACCTGCCATCGGAAGATTACTTTGACAGGATCATGCGGGAATATCTTACGGAAGGGCATGGGTCGATCGGCAGGGTAGGAGGCGCGGTATCTTACCTGTTTGACGCAGCGCACCTGGCGCAGTTCGGGGTCGCCTGGATGGAAAAGATGTGGGGGGAATAGATATGCGCCTGCGGTTAATTCTCTCGTTTGCGCTGGTGGTTCTTGTTGCGCTTGCTGCGGTGCTGTTGATTACCCGGCAGGGAGCGGTACGCGAAGTTGGGCGCTATATGACACGTTCGGCGATGGGGCTGGATGCCGTAGCTGGTGCTCTGGAGCAGTACTACCGCGACACCGGAGGCTGGCAGGGGGCTGAGATCATCCTGCAGGAATGGGCTTGGGGGCAGCAGCGTGGCATGGGGCAGGGTCAGGGAATGATGATGGGCCGCCCGCACCTGCGCCTGGCCGATTCGGCGGGCAATGTGCTGGCCGATACTCGTATGGAGCCTTTCGGACAGCTCACCCGCGCGGAGCGAGGTGCCGCCATTCCGCTGCGCGGTGGGGATAGGGCCATCGCGGGCTATCTGCTGGCTGAAGCGGGCCAGGGCATGATGATGGGCAGCGGCGCGAACGAACAGTATCTGCTGAACCGCTTGCTCAACGCAGCGCTGGTCGCCGGGGCAATCTCCGGTGCGCTGGCTTTACTGCTGGCGCTGGCGCTTTCGTATGGGCTGCTTAAGCCGGTGCGCGATTTGACCCGAGCTGCTTCTCGCATGGCAGGCGGTGACTTGAGCCAGCGCGTACCCGCCACCACCCGGGATGAGATTGGCGCTCTCGGACGTGCCTTTAACCAGATGGCCGAATCGCTGGAACGGGCTGAACTGAACCGCCGCGCGATGACCGCCGATATTGCCCACGAGCTGCGCACTCCGGTTGCCGTGCAGCGAGCGCACCTGGAAGCGCTTCAAGATGGCATCTATCCGCTGACGGTGGAGAACTTGCAGCCAATTCTCGATCAAACCGAGCTCCTGACCCGACTGGTAGAAGATTTACGCACGTTAGCCCTGGCAGACGCCGGGGCACTGCGCATGGAGCGCGTTTCTACCGACCTTTCTGCGCTGGCTGGGCGCACTGTCGACCGCTTCCGCCCGGATGCGGATACCCGGCAGGTGCAGCTCGTCTACAATGACCAGACGGGTGGCTCACTGCCGCCGGTTCAGGTCGATCCGGGGCGGATCGAGCAAATCATCAACAACCTGCTGACGAATGCGCTGCGCCATACACCAGTTGATGGATCTGTAGCAGTAACCCTATGCCGAAAGGGGGAAAACGCCGTTCTCTCGGTCGCCGATACCGGGCCTGGCATCCCCGACGAGGCCCTCCCACGCATCTTCGAGCGGTTTTATCGGGCCGACAAAGCCCGCAGCCGAGAGAGTGGGGGGGCGGGGCTTGGGCTTTCCATCGGGCGGCAGCTGGCCCTGGCACATGGAGGAGACCTCACAGCATCCAATAGGGCCGGCAGCGGAGCAGAATTTTCGTTGGTGCTGCCAATCGAATAAACACAAAAACCTCCCATGTCGGGAGGCCTTTGTGTTTGCAGTCCGAGTATGTCTTACTTGGCGATCAGAACAAACGCGCCGAACTCGGGGAAAGTCGAGGCGGGTTTGAAGCTCAAGCCCATCGGCTGAGCGACGCTGTGGTTGGTCATAGGCACGATAATACCATTTCCATCGTAGGTGCCGGTGATGATATCGCCGAAATAGTCCTGAACATTGCGAAGCTCGTAGAACTGGCCGGGACGGATTGCTACACCCGCGAGATGCGATGCGGGGATATATACCGTTGCACCTTTTTGCCAGTTATAAACTGTAATGTGAGCTCGCTTGAGATCATACGCATTGGGACGTACGAAAATCCGAGTATCAGACGGTCGGGACGATGTCAGCACATTATTTGGGTGGCTTGACGTGGAGAATCCTGAAGTACCGCCCGGTGCATAGATCACGTTGCCAGATATATTCAGGCCGCTTGCAGAATTGCCAATATTGAAAGTTCCGCCAGCAAAATAGTTGTTAAATACCCATGAATTACTCGAACCACCGCTATAACCCAGGTTAAGCGAACTGCCTTCCTTGCCTGGGTAATAAGTAAGGTTGTTGGTAATCACCGTATTCGATGCTTTGATCAATCCACCAACCAGGATATTCCGCTTGTAGTTACCGTATTTACCGGAGCTTGTGTTGATGCCAATGCTACCATTGTTAAAAAAGGTATTGGAGTCGAGTGTGATGTTATTTAGACCTTTTTCGTGGGTTTCTGCGTACCCATGAAAGCCATGGCTGGCATTATCAAAGACGATGTTGTTGCTGAAGATCTTACTTCCGGTGGCGCTGTGCGCATATACACCGTGATCAAGCTGCGTGGTGCCGTTATAGTAAAACAGAGATCCATAAATCTCTGAATCTTTCAACGCCTGCCACCAACCAATGCCCTGTGCCTGATTATCATGAATAATCATATTGACAAATTTCAGGTGGTGAGAATTATCGCCCTGACGTACGCGAATACCATAGGTTGAGGAAGAACGGCTGGTGCTGCGAGTGTTGAAGTTCGAAGTGATTTCCAATCCCCAAAACAAAACATATTGAGAATTGGCAATGTCAAGCGCAGGACCGTTGGGATTGGAAATGATAACGCGATGATTGGGATGATTCTGAACAGCAATCCACTGATCCGCGGTTCCTTTCAACCGGTTAGTGAATTGACCAACATATGTGCCTTCCAATAACCAAATTGTACTGCCAGGCGCAAGGGAGGCTGGGTGATTAAGCGCTGTTTGCAAATCCCAGGGGTTTGCAAACGTTCCAGTATTACTTGGTGAACCTTTTGGTGAAACAAAGAATAAGCCCGGCGCTGCGGCTGTAGCCGGAGCATTGTGCACACGAGATGATGTCAAAAAAACTTTCCGAGTTTCCCCCTCAGCATGAGCGATGTTTGCGCTGGGTACAAGCGCTAGAAGCATGGCCGCCAGCACCAGCCGGATGATGAGGTTTTTCATAAATCTCCTATAAAGCTGTTTGAACTTTGTTGGATCATTTTGCGTGGCCAACAGCGTTGACCACGCAAAATGATCCAACAAAGGTTCAATATGAGTTGTGGTATTTCTGAGAACTTACCGATTATAGGAGAGATTCGACCGAAAATAATTAACGAAAACGATAATTCTACTACTTATATATTTGTTTAAAATTACCATTATTTATCTACAAATAATAAAATCATCGTAAATACATGGAAAAGATGTTCCCATGTCACAGAAGAACTGTGGTAGTCATTTCTTTCCGCAAGCACATACCGAACAAAAAAGGGGCTCTGGGTTTTGCCGTGGTTGAGGGGAACGTTGCGAAGCAACGTTCCCCTTCAACCACGGCACCTCCTAAAG
>JAEYTI010000122.1 GCA_023434145.1 Chloroflexota bacterium
TTGTGGCGGGGGTGGGGGGCCCGGCCCCCCCCCCCCCCCCCCACAACCTGACAACTTTTACGTGCTACCTGAAAGGAGTTATGTTCTGTCTGTGTGAGAATACGAGTCAAAAAAATTCAAAAGTGGAATACCGGGCTTTTCCTACCTGCATATAGGGTTTTCCCTACTCCATTCAATTACGATCAATTTTGTACGATCAAACTGCACAAGGGTCGTGACTGCTCGACTCGGTGCGGTTTTCACGTGTTTGTGAGGTTGTTCTATCGTCTTTTGAAAGACACACAAACACCCGCCCCGGCGAGAAGACGCAAGAAATGAGAGTACGGCTTCATTCGAGAGGCAAAAGTAAGTTCCACGTACGAAAAGGAGGCACCATGCGCGCGGGGATCTGGTTGATTATCATATTTTTGGCATGGCTGCTTATCGGCGCAGCCGCATCACCGACGCTTGCCCAGGCAGCGGTGGAAAATGGCCTGCTCACCCAGCAGGTGCAAGCCCAGGCCTGCGGCAGCACCTACACGGTTGTGTGGGGCGATTACATGAGCCTGATCGCGCAGCGGTGCGGCATTACCTTAGACATGCTGGTTGCGGCAAACCCGCAGATTGCGAACCCATGGTGGATATACCCAGGGCAGGTGCTGAATATTCCATCAGATATTCTCATTCCGCCCACCGGCGGCGATCCACCGGCCGGCGGCAGCACCTACACCGTCCGCGCGGGAGATACACTCTTCCGCATAGCCCTGGCTTATGGTACTACCGTACCCGTGCTGCAAGCCGCCAATACCTGGATCACCAATCCCGACCTGATCTATCCCGGCCAGGTGGTCACCATCCCTGCTGGCGGCGTGATCCCACCCACCGGCGGTGATCCACCACCAACCGGCACCACCACCTATACCGTAGTCGCCGGAGACCGGTTGTATTCGATTGCACAGCGATTTGGCACGACCACGGCGGCCATTCTCGCCGCCAACCCGTGGATGACCAACCCAGACCACATCGTGGTCGGCTGGACAATCGTCATCCCGTAATCAGGTCGGCAGGAACCCAGGCCCGTGGGATCGCATCAAATCCCACGGGCCAATTTGGGAGTACGCAAAAGATGCCAGGTTGTGGAGGGATGTGCTGCGCACATCCCTCCACAACCTGGCATCTTTTTTACCACACCCGGTCAATTTTTTAACGATCAGTCACGCGACCATTGCTGGTACACTGCCAGCTTCCCCCCGCGTCCGTCCGACTCGAATTCCGCCACCGGGTGGAACCCGCTTTCACGCGCCAGTTCTGCCAGTGTTTCAGGGGTAAAGAGGTGCACGTACCGCAGCACGTGCGCTTCTTTTGCGCCTGTATCTGGCGCGCGCCAGTCGAGCAGCGTATCGCCGGGCTCCAGGTCTTCCTCGCGCAGCCCCACGGTGGACCAGGGCAGCCGCCGCGCCATTAGCTTTTCAGAGTGCTGAAACTGCCAAACGGAAAAGTAAAAATGCCCGCCCGGCTGCAGCAATTCGCGCGCCCGGCGCGCAAATTCCACCCGCTGACTGTGCCCCGGCAGGTGATGCAGCACGGCAAAGGCCAGCATGCCGGTGAATCCGGGTCCCAGATCGTCCGCCCAGTTTGGCGCAGTTAGATCTGCCAAACCAAAAGCGATTTCTGGCACTGGAGTATCTTGCTCGCTTACCAAGCGCTGAGAGCGAGCCTCCGCCACCTCTTGTGATGCCTCATTTAGCAATGTTGGCGAGAAATCCAGCCCCAGGTAGCCGCTCCGTCGCCCAGATCGCAGCCACGCTGCCGCCAGCGCCCCAGACCCGCAGCCCAAATCCAGCCAGCGGTCGCCAGGAGAATCCGGCAGCGACTTCAACACGCGCAGTACGCCCGGCTGAACCCGGCGTCGCGTAGCGGCAAAAGACCCGCCAAAATCGGAGTAGAACTTGCGGTTAATCTCAGTCAGCAGCGCAGCAATGCGGGGATCCATAGCGCAACTATAGCAGAGGGAAGGAGGAGTGTCTAGAAGAATAAGAAACGAATCATGGTAACTGCTCAACCGCAGGGTTTTTTATGAATTACGGGCTCCGCCCACATATCCCTTCTGCGCTCCCGTAGGGAGCGCGTTTCAAGCCAGCAGCCCGACAGGGCTGAACAGTTAGGAATTATGTTGATTGGTGGGTCAGACCCACCAATCAACGGAGACACCCCCATGCGGGAAAGCCCCCCATGAGAGACAATGACCATTAAGGTATAATACCCATGAGGATTAGAAGAGGCGAATGTCAGAACGGGTGATGTCTTTCTTCATATTACTCGGCGGGGCGCTGCTGGTATTGGCGCTGTGGGTGCTTTCGGTGCTCGCGGTGCGGTGGGATACCCGAAAGCGCCGCCTTACCGAGATGGAGCAGCGCGCCTGGTTCGCGGTGGCGCTGGTGCTGCCGCTGTTTGGCTTTGCTCTCTATTTGGCGCTGCGCTTCATGCGCCGCTACCTCACCCCACAGGGTAATCAGGGTAGCGATGACCCGCTGGATGCCGCCCGCATGACCTCTGTACGCGAACGTACGCCCTGGCCCGGCACCGAGATGCAAGAGTATGTGCCGGCCTGGGGGCCTCCCCACCCACCAGGAACCAATGGCACCGGCTCGCAGAAAGCCGTGCCCGGCAGCAACGCGCAGGCAGGAACCGTGCCTGCTGCCATCCACCCATCACGCGCCACCATTTCTCTTGTTGTGGCCGAAGGCCCGCACGTGGGCCAGCAGTTTGTCCTCAATACCTTGCCCGCTGTGATCGGCAGGGGCGAAGATGCCGGTGTGCCGCTGGATGCTGATCTCAACATTTCGCGCCGCCATGCAGAAATCTATGATTGGAACAACACCCTGCGAATTCGCGACCTGCATTCGATGCACGGCACGCAGGTAAATGATTTAGCCATCACCGACCAAACCCTCGCTCCGGGCGACCGGGTTCGACTGGGTGGGACAGTGCTTATTGTTCGTGAGGTTTAGGAGGGGGATCATGACCAGCAACCCAATGGAAGAAAAATGGCAGGTGCGCCTCCTGCGCCCCGGCATCCCCGGGATGGACCGCCTCCCAGACCTGGTAGGCTTGCCAGATCTTAAGCGGCTGCCGTTCCTCAACCGCCCTATGCTGCCCGCCGAAGCCGGCGACGGCCTGCGCGACGCGATGCTGGCGCGCGAGAATCACGTCGAGGACGTTAACTATACGAAGGTTGTGCCCAACCGCTA
This sequence comes from Chloroflexota bacterium, assembly GCA_023434145.1. Taxonomy (GTDB): domain Bacteria; phylum Chloroflexota; class Anaerolineae; order Anaerolineales; family Anaerolineaceae; genus DSYU01. Next base: position 3,231 of record JAEYTI010000122.1, read on the forward strand.
TGTGGTCGAAGTGAGCCAGGCCAACTATGACAGTCACTATCGGCCAATCGAATCACAGGTGCTCAAACAGTGGACCGACCGCCTGCTGCGCGAGCTGATCACCGCCAACAGCCGCCGGGGTCGAAAAGAGTTTCGCCTGGGTGGCCGCCTGCGCATCGAAATCCGCCCGGCGCAAGCCCTGCGTGACAACGAGGCGCGCATCCTCAGCCGCATCGAGCCAGACATCGTCGCATCGCAGTCGCAAGTAGAAGTTCCCGCATCCGCCCGCCCGCGCGTTCCGGCACCCTATACCCCACCGCCCGCCTCGCGCCCCAATCCGCATGAGTTCCGCCAGGGTGCTGGCCCTCAGCGCCCTATTGCCCCGCCAAACACCAACCAGGTTCCGCCCGGCACCGGGCCGCGCCAGGCTGCACCACAGGGCAATATCCGCGCGGCCTTCATCGAATTGGTGCCCAGCGGAAGGCGCTGGTCACTCTATTCAGGCGTCAACACCATCGGCCGCTCTGATGCCAGCCAGATCTTCCTCGACCTGCCGCTGATCCAGGAGAAACGACTGGTCAGCGGCCAGCACGCCTACATCGTCTTTGAAAATGGCACCTGCACGCTGTTCGACGGCGCGCCGGATGGCCGTCCCTCCGCGAACGGCACCTACGTGAACCTGCGCCGCGTGCCACCGGGCGGCTACCGTTTGCAAAACGGCGATGCCATCGTGCTGGCGGCGGTCGACCCGCTCTACCCGCGCTCCGATACGCCCGGCGCCGCAACCTTCTACTTTTGGGCTAACCGGAGAGACTAGCGCATGGATTGGAGCATTTTTCTATTCATCCTCAAGTGGATTTTCCTCGGGCTGGTCTATTTGGTGCTAATTCTGCTGCTGGTTGGGGTGACGCGCGAAATGAGGCTGCGCATCCCGCGCGAATCGCCCACCGTTGCCTCCGCGGGCATTGCACGGCTGCGCGTGATCCAGCCGGGCACCGACCCGAACTTGCAGCCCGGCGCTGCTATCCCGCTCCAGCCAGATACGCTGATCGGCGCGCAGCGCGGCAGCACGCTCATCCTGCACGACCGGTACATCTCAGGCCGCCACGCGCGCCTGCGCTGGGACGGCATCTCCTGGTGGATTGAGGATTTGAACAGCACCAACGGCACATTTGTCAACCGCCAACGGCTCGCGCCCGGCGCGCCCCAACCATTTCCCTCCGGTTCCGTGCTCGAAATCGGCGATATGTCCTTCGAAATGGTGGAGTGATGCGCTGGCGTTTCAATGAGCTGCTGCTGCTTACCATCGTCTACCTGTTGGCAGGGGTTGGGTTCGTATCAGTTGCCGTAGCACAGCAGGTGCGCCTGGGCGCAGATCCACAGCCGGTTGTCGTCCCTTCGCTGCTGCCGGTGTTGGCCATCGTCGTCTGCTTCACTGCCCTGCATGTGGCGCTCTCGGTGCGCCGCATTGCGATCGATCAGGCCATTTTGCCTATCGTGGCGCTGCTGTTCACCATTGGATCGATCATGATCTGGCGGCTGCGCGGCGAGGATGGGCTTTTCCAGCAGATAACGCGCGGCCTGATCCCCGGCGCCATCGTTGCCCTCGTGCTGATTCTCTGGAACCCGGTGATCGAGCGCATGCGCCGCTGGGCCATGCCAATCGGGCTCATCGGCTTGCTGCTGCTCTTCCTCACCGGCGTGTTCGGCGTGGAGGATGAAACCGGTGCCCGGCTGGCGCTGGGCTTTGGGCCGGTATCGGTGCAAACCTCCGAGATCATCAAGGTCTCGTTGATCATCTTCCTGGCCTGGTATATCGAACGCGAAGGCCAGGCTGCCGAAGGGCGCGCACACACCCTGTTGTGGTTCCGCCTGCCCGCCGTGCGCTACCTGGCTCCGGCTGCGCTGTTCGTCGGCGCGGCGACTCTGACGCTGGTGGCCATGTCGGACTACGGCGCGGTGCTGATCCTTGGCCTGCTGTTCGTCGTCATGCTCTATACCGGTTTTGACACGCGCATCTTCGCCACAATCTCTGCGCTTGGGCTGGCGCTTGGGCTGCTGGTAGGGCTGGTGCTGTGGCAAAGCTGGGAGATCCCGGCGACCATCCGCTACCGCTACCTGGCCTTCCAAAATCCGTGGTCGAATGAGCTGATGCCCAACGGGCTGACCATCGCAGAAGGCCCCGGCTACCAGATCCAGCAAGCGGTGTACGCGGTGATCGCCGGCGGCGTGACAGGCACTGGCCTGGGCCTGGGCTCACCCGCCTTTATTCCCCTGGCGCATTCCGATTTTATCCTCGCGGCGATCATGGAAGAGATGGGGTCGGCTACCGGCATTGCCGCGCTGATCCTATATGCAGTGCTGGTGCTGCGCATCTTCCGCGTGATGCTGCTTTTGCCGCGCGAACAATTATTCGAACGGCTGCTGCTGATCGGCATTGGCGTTCACTTTTTTGCCCAGGCCTTCATTATGGCGGGCGGAACACTGAACCTCATCCCGCTCACCGGCGTAACCCTGCCCTTTCTCTCGATGGGCGGCGCGGCCTTATTGGTAAACCTTGCCGAAGTGGGCATGGTGCTGGCGCTAATGCAGCGTGTGGAGCGACAAATATGAGTGTAGAACGACGAGCCTGGACGATTGCCCGGCTGCTGATGCTGCTGTTGGTGCTGGTCTCGCTGCGGGCGGCGTACTGGCAGCTCTGGCGCGGGATGCGCTTGCAGCCCGTGGTGCTGGACCCCATCGCCGCCCAGCGCGAATATGCCCGCCTGCGCGGTGATCCGACCCCTGCCCCTGGTGAAGAAGCCTCCGCGGGCATGCAGGAGAATCTGGTCGCCCTGCCGCAGCCGGTGATCCAGCGCACCGTGGCCATGCTCGCCAACATCCAGCGCGGAGCTATCTTCGACAACCAGGGCCGCGTGCTCGCTGCCGACGTAGGCACACCCGGTGATTTTACGCGCATCTATAATGAACTCTCGCTGGCACACGTGCTCGGCTACAGTTCCGCGCTGCGCACCGGCGTGAACGGCCTGGAGGCCACCTACAACCAAGAACTGCTCGGCCTCAACCGCCCCGATACCGAAATCGACCGTATGCTGCGCCGGCCCATCGTCGGCAGCAACCTCGTTCTCACCATCGATTTGGAGATCCAGCAGGCGGCGGCGGGCGCGTTAGGTGGGCGCCCTGGCTCGGTGGTGGTGCTGGATGGTAAAACCGGCGCCGTGCTGGCAATGACTTCCGCCCCGGTCTACGACCCCAACCAGATTCTCAATCCCAATTACATGACTGCACTGCCTCAGGGCTCGCTGATCAATCGCTCTACCACGGCCCTGTTCACCCCCGGCTCCACATGGAAAACGTTGGCGCTGATCGCCGCGCTGGACACCGGGCAGGTGAACGAGCGCACCGTGTTCGACTTCGGCGAGCCGCGCACCGACTCAGAGGGCCGCACCTACTACGTCTACGAGGTCGACGGTGGCGTGATTCCTGACCCCAACCACAAGGAAAACCGCCTCGACCTGGCGATGTCTTTTGGCTACAGCGCTAACGCAGCTTTTGCCAAAATCGGCGACGATATGGACCCGGACGTGATGATCGAGTATTCCCGCCGCCTGGGCTTTTCAGACCCCGATTACACGCGCCGCTTCCCCCTGGAACTGCCCGTCTTAATCCCGCAGCTCGCCGCCGATGTGGAAAGCATTCGCACCAACAATCTGCTCCGGGCCGCAACCGCCATCGGTCAGGGTGAGCTGCTCACCACGCCCATCAATATGGCGATGATCGTGCTGTCCGTGCTAAACGACGGCGCGATCCCCGTGCCCTACCTGGTGGAGAGCATCCGCGACCCCGAGGGAGGCGTGATCCGCAACCAGCCGAACAAGCACCTGGTGCGCGGCATCATGAATCGCCGCACCGCTCGCCAGGTAAAGGAAATTATGATCACATCGGTAGAAAAGGGCTACGCCTCCGGCGGAGCCGTGCCAGGCGCGGTGGTCGGCGGCAAGACCGGCACCGCCCAGCTCGGCGGAAACCTGGCCCCGCACGCGTGGTACATCGGCTTCGCCGAGCGCGACGGCAAGAGCGTGGTCATCGCCGTGTTAGTCGAGAACGGCGGCGAAGGATCGCGCGTCGCCGCGCCGATCTTCGCGCAGGTGGCTGCTGTGGCACTGGAGCAATAATTTTTTACCCCCGCACAAACCGCCGGATCCACCCCTCTAGATAGCGGGAGGGCTTTCGGCGCTCTTGAATCTGCTGCGCCAGCAGGATCAGCACATCTTCCTGTGTTCCGGCGTTCTCCGGATTGCCCTTTTGTTCTTGCAGCGAAGGTTGCGTTCCCTGCTCTGGCGGGGAGGCATCCCTCGCCTTGCGTGTGTAATGCTTCTTTGATTTCATATGTCCCTATCACCAATAAAATAACGGTAATTGCCCGGCTTGCCGGGTTGCGTAGTAATCGCTAGCCCATTGTAATCAATAAGCGGCCCTTTGCGTTTATCAACATATTAACAAAACGCTCAGGCGCAGCACGTGGTTCCCGAGGATGCCGTATAATCAAGCTATCATTCTTGCGATCCCACAATCGAGCGCCTATGCCATCTCCAACCCCTCCGATCACCCATCAGCGTATGTTTCATGGCGATATCTCTGCCGCTGCCCTGGCAGGACAGCTCGCGGCACGCTTTACCGACCGCCAGCACCGGGTCTCGGTGCAGAATTCGATGGGCGCGTCGCTGGTGCAGATCGGCTCGAAGCACGGCACGCCGCTGACCGTGCATCTGGCAGACACTTCTGGCGGCGTGATGGTGACGATGAGCCGCGGGCGCAACTGGCTTGACCGTGCCGCCGACGCAAGCGAGCTGGTGGAGCGCGCTGCGACGCGCCCCGCCTCTTTACTGGCCCTGATCCCCGATGTGATCGGCGAGCTGCGCAAAGATAACCTCCCTCCCCGCGTATGGACGGCGATCAATGACCTGATGGGGCTCTCGCGCGCGATCGCCGGGGAGGAAAATGCGCCCAAGAACCCGGTCATCTGCCCGTATTGCAATGTCGCCAATGACCCCGGCGAAGAAACCTGCACCGCTTGCGGCGGCCCGCTGCCGGTGATCTTACCACGCACCTGCCCAAAGTGCGCCCGCACCTACACATCCGATGCGCTGTTCTGCCAGTCGTGCGGCACCCGACTCATCACGGAATGAGACGATGCGCCACGGTCTAATCGGGGTTATTCTGCTGGTTGCGCTAATCGGCTCGCTGGGCGTGCAAAACCGCACCGCGCGGGCAGCCCAGCAGCCTTCCGCGACCGCAACGCCTCCGTCCGTCATTGCGCCGGTCACCACAGCCACCCCGCGCGCGGATGGCGCGCTAGTGCACGTTGTGGGGTTCGGGCAAACGCTGCCAGAGATTGCGAAAGCCTACGGCGTCACCGTGACCGAAATCCAGCGGCTCAACGGACTGCCGCCCGACTCCAGCACACTCTATTCCGGGCAAAAGCTGCTAATCGTTCCAAAAGATGCGTTTCTGCTGCCACAGCCCGCTACCGCCACCACCTTCCCAACAACAGCGCCTGCCGAGGCACCCATTACGGAGCCAACTGCGCCTACAGTAATCGCGCCAGCCGCCGGAAATCGGCAGGATGATGGCTTGATCCTGCCAATCGCCGGCGGGTTGATCCTGTTGGGCGGATTCTTGCTGCTAGCTGCCGCGCTGGTTATCGGGCGAAAAAAGTAACCGGCGCTTACGGGTGCAGCCGCGTCGGGCCGCGGAAGAGAAAGACCGTCTCACGAATGTTCTGGATGCCCAGCAGCACCATGAGAAAGCGCGCCAGGCCAAAGCCAAACCCTCCGTGCGGCGGGCAGCCGTAGCGGAAGAAGTCGAGGTAGAAGCGGATTGCCTCCAGCCCCAAGCCCTTCTCCAACGCCTGCTGCTCCAGCACGTCACAGCGGTGCTCGCGCTGCGCCCCGGTGCTGATTTCCAGCCCGTGCGCGATCAAGTCGAACGAACGGGTGAGGGTTGGGTGGCCGGAATGGCGCATATGGTAGAAGGGGCGCACCGAAACAGGCCAATCGGTGAGGAAGAAGAAATCGTGGTTGAACGTTTCCTTCACGTACTGCCCCAGGATGCGCTCGCCTGTAGGATCGATATCGCCCTTACGCTCGGGCGGCAACACGTGCCCGGCAGCGCGCAGAATCGCTTGTGCCTGGGCCATCGGCAGGCGCGGGAACGGCACCGCCGGGGGAATGATTTCAACGCCAAAGCGCGAGAAGATTTCCTGCCCGTGTTTTTCGCGCACCTGGAGGATGACATACTGAAGCCAGCGCTCTGTGAACGTCATCACGTCTTCGTGCGTATCGATCCACGACATTTCCATATCGATGGAGGTGAACTCCGTCATATGGCGCGCGGTGAACGATGGGTCCGCGCGGAACACCGGCCCGATCTCAAACACGCGCTCGAAGCCTGCCGCCATTGCCATCTGCTTATAAAACTGCGGGGACTGTGCCAGGTAAGCCGTCGTCTCAAAATACGGCAGCGCGAACAACTCCGCGCCCGATTCGCTGGGCGAGCCCATCAGCTTGGGCGAATGGATCTCGATAAAACCCTCCTGCACCCAAAATTCGCGCATGGCTTGCTCGGCGGTGGTTGCCACGCGGAACAGCAGCAGGTTTTCCGGGCGGCGCAGATCCAGGTAGCGCCAGTCCATGCGGATATCGATCGACGGCTGGACTTCGGCAAACGGGTCCAGCGGCAGAATCGGCCCGGCAGCCGATTCAACCATCAGCGTCTCTAGAGCCACCTCTAACCCGCCCAGCTTCACCACCGGGTTGTCGATCACCGTGCCGGTAACGGTGATGGCAGTCTCTACCGGCAGCCGCGAGATGGTTTCCGCCAGTTCGGGGAAGCGGCTCTTTTCCAGCACCACCTGGGCAGCCCCGGTGCGGTCGCGGAGCACCAAAAACTGCATCTTTTTCTGATCACGCAGTGTTTGCAGCCACCCGCTCAGCTTCACCTGCTTGCCTATCCATCCTCGCAGTTCTCGAACCATTGTGCGTTCCATCGTTTTCTTCCTCCTCAAAAAATTTGGTTTTCACCTCTGGTAGATCCGGTTACGTGCAGGTGATCGTGATCACCTGCACGTAACCGGATCTACCAGAGGCCTTAATGTTGCTATCTCAAAAATAGTTTTTTGTGTTTGTGGTGTGGGCTTCGCCCGCCTGTCATGGAGAGATTTGGAGTTTTGAAAACGCTTCGCGTTTACAAAACTCCAAAAATCAATTCTTGGGCTCCCGCTGGGAGCGTTTCAAAGGCATTCGCCCAGCAGGGCTGAACAGTTACAAAGTTTTTTTGTGTTTGTAGTGCGAGACGCAGTCTCGCACTACAAACACAAAAAGGGCGCGGCTTGTGCCGCGCCCTCGTCTTTCCTCAGTTGTTCCGGCCTGCTAAACCAAAACAACCCGGCAGCGCGAGCGCGGCAGGGAGGAATTGGCATTATTATTGCAGGTCGGCAGGTAGGTTCGCATCAGTCCCTCGTATGTTGTGAAAATTATAGCAAGGCGATGGAGCAGCGTCAATAGTCAATTGGCGCAAAACCTGAAACCCGAAAAGAGCCAAAAAAACAAATCCCAGCCCCGCCGGAGCAATTGCCAGATTAAGATTTCATTACATTCCGGTCATAAACGGTGCGCGCGATGCTTTTCGCGTATAATACGGGTTATGGGAACGTTCCCATCCCCGCCTTTCATTACAGCATTACACCCATCCTTTATTCGGTATCGTCTTTTTGCTAGAGGAGATTCATCCCATGCATCACTTGCGACACGAGAAGATGTACGGCGACGTGAAGTTGTACGCCGGTACAGGCTCGACGGAATTGGCCGGTAAGATCGCTGATTATCTTGGTGTTAGTCTTTGCGGACGTGATGTTGTTACTTTCCCCAATGATAACCTTTTCATCAAACTGCACAGCTCTGTGCGCGGGCAAGACTGCTACGTTATCCAGACGACCTCGGCCCCCGTTCACCGCAATTTGATGGAAATGCTGATCATGATCCAGACGCTGCGGCTCGACTCTGCCGCGCGCATCACCGCGGTGATCCCTTATCTGTGCTATGCGCGTTCCGACAAAAAAGATCAGCCGCGCGTCCCCATCACCGCTCGCCTTGTCGCCGACATGATCGAAGTGGCCGGCGCTGACCGCTACATGACGCTCGATCTGCACGCCGGGCAGATTCAGGGCTTCTTCACCATTCCTGGCGATGTGCTGACAGCCTTCCACATCGAGATCGATTACCTCAACTCGATCCGCGCGCAGATGCACAACCCGGTAGTTGTCACCGCCGATCTGGGCTTTGCAAAGAAGGGCCGCAACTTTGCTGCGGGCATCCATGCGCCGATGGCCTTTATCGAAAAGCGCCGCCTGGGCAATGATGCCAAAGCCGAAGCCCTCACCATAATCGGTGATGTGTACGATCGCGACGTGGTGCTGGTGGATGACGAGATCGATACAGGCGGTACGATCGTGCAAGCCGTGGAACTGCTGAAAGAGCACGGCGTGCGCGATATTTACGTCTGCTTTGTGCACCCCATTCTCTCGGCCAACGCGCCACAGCGCCTCGCGGCCCTGCCCGTCAAGCAGTTCATCACCACCGATACCGTGCCTTTCACCCCAGAGCGGCGCGCCCTGTTCGGCGACCGCCTCATCGCTCTCTCGGTCTCTTCGCTGCTGGGAGAGGTGATTCTGCGCGCCAACCAGGGCCGCAGCGTAGGCGAAATGTTCAACGAGTAAAAATCTATCTCAAAATTGTTGTGTGTTTGTTGAGCATGACGAAGCCATGCTCAACAAACACACAACAATAATTTTTAGGAGCGCGGGCCTTGCCAGAACTACCCGAAGTTGAGACAATCGCGCGGGCGCTGCGAGAAGGTGGGCGCGGAGGCCCACCGGTGATCGGACGCACCATTGCCGGAGCGCGCCTCTTGTGGCCGCGAACCCTGGCCGAGCCGGATTTCGACTCGTTTTTGCAGCGCACTGCCGGGCAGAAGATCGAAGCGGTCGGGCGGCGCGGGAAATTCCTCGCCCTCTCCCTCACCGATGGAATGCTGTTCATTCACCTGCGCATGTCGGGCGATGTACGCGTAGAACCGGGGGGCGATCAACCCCTCCAGCCGCACGACCGGCTGGTGATTGACTTCACCGATGGCTACCGGCTGGCGTTCAACGACGCGCGCAAGTTTGGCCGCGCCTGGCTGGTCACCGACCCGGCAGGCGTGACGGGCAAGCTGGGCCCCGAGCCGCTGGAGGAGAGCTTCACCGCCGAGCAGCTATACCGGCGGCTGCACGCTGTCAACCGGCAGATCAAGCCGCTGCTGCTCGACCAGACCTTTCTGGCGGGTATGGGCAACATCTATACAGACGAAGCCCTTCATGCCGCCGGGATTCACCCGCTGCGGTCGTCGCGCTCGGTCACGCCGGAAGAGGCCGGGCGGCTTTGGCAGGCTATCCGCGCCGTGCTGGCGGAAGGCATCCGCAGCAACGGCGCCAGCTTTGATTGGGTGTACCGCGGCGGCGATTTCCAGAATAATTTTGCCGTCTACCAGCGCACCGGCCAGCCTTGCCCTCGCTGCGGCTCGATCATCGTGCGAACGGCGGTGGGCCAGCGCGGCACGCATTACTGCCCCACCTGCCAGCCAAAAGGCTAAGAACCTACCCATAAATGTTTTGTGTTTGTTGTTTGGGGTGTAACCCCCAAACAACAAACACAAAACATTTTTCAGATGGAAATAAAGGATCAAACAGGCGAATCTGCAAAAGTTGGGGGGCTGGCGCAAAACAAGTTTTTTCGATTCGATATACAATAGCAGTTGGTGCTTCGTGTCATTTTGCGTGGGGACCTCGTCCCCGCAAAATGCCCCAGAAAGGATCATTATAGGATCATTGCGGAAACCGGTGAAGCCATGGATTCAATTGAAGTCACTCCCCTTACCCTGATCATCATCGGCGTCGTCAGCCTGGTTTTAGGCATACTCGCCACACTACTACTCAATTCGCTTCGAGAAGACTCGGTTGCCCCCGAAGAAGGCGCGGAGGCGCCCCCCGGTGGCAAAAAGGGCCGCTACACGCCCGTCGCGCGGCTGTGGCGCGAGCGCGGCACCGGACGCCTGGTGGTTGAGATGGATGGGCGCACGCTGATCAACCCCGAGCCGCTCAACGATATTCAGCATGAGCGGCTGGAGAAAGCTGAACGCGACTTTCGCGCCTGGCTGGGCATGGGCCTAAGCGCTACGGAAGCGCACACAGGCGCTGCAGCGCCTGCTCGACCTGCCGCTGTTCCCCAATCTGCGCCAAACCCAACCCCCGCAGCGCCTCCGGCGCAAGCGTCTGCCCCGGCCGCTCCCCCCGCCCGGCAAGAACCGCCGCCCATCCGCACTGTACCGTACACCCCGCCCATCTCCCCTGCGGTCATCCCGCCAGCAGCAACCCCTGCCCGTTCAAACCGCAGCATCGTCGAGCAGATCGATGATATTCTGCAAGATATGCTGGTTACTTCTCCCCTGGCCTCGCGTGGAATCCACCTACACCAGGATCCAAAACGTGGCGTCATCGTGCAGGTAGGCGTCGATCACTACGAAGGAATCGACTCAGTCCCAGACCCTGAGGTTAAAAGCCTGCTCAAGTCCGCCGTGGCTGCCTGGGAAAGTACGCAGTAACCGCAGAGGATTTTCTCGGGTAATGACAGAAAGGCGGGTGTTCGTTGCATGGCAACGAACACCCGCCTATTTGATTATTCGGTGGTAAAGGTCACGATCACCGGATCGTGATCTGACTTGCCCGCTGACAGAGGATCGCCGGGCAGCGGGGGCGGGAAATCGCTGTTGGTGTGCAGAATCTCGACCCGCCTGGTACGCTGCCACAGAGCATCAGTCATCAGCACGTGATCGAGCACCTGTGATTCGCCCTCATGGATATAGGTGTAACGCTGTTCGGGAGGCAGCTTCTCCAGCGCATGCATCAGGCCGCCGTTCCGCAGCACGTCTATTGGCGCGGACAGGTAGAAGGCGTTCAGGTCGCCCAGCACCGCCACGGCAGCGTTCGGGTCAGCCTCCCTCAGTTCCTTCACAATACTGAGGTTGCCCTGGGCTTGCAGCACCCGGCGTGGCTCGCTCTCTTCCACCCCACCGCTCATCGAGGTGAAGTGGTTGTTAATCAGGCTGATCTCCGCGCCGCCGGCTTTCGGGCGCAAGCGCAGCAGTAACGGCGGGCGGGTGTACACGCCCTGGTTCTCAGCATACTGTCGCACCTCCACAATCTCTACGCGGTCGGTACGCACCAGATATCCCACGTCGATTCCTCGCTGATCGGAACCTTCTTCCAGCACTGCCTGGTATTCAAAATCGTGCAGGAGTAACGTTGCTGCAATGTCCCGCAGCACTTCGATATTTTCCACTTCTTGCAGCGCCACCACGTCTGGCGCGTAGGCGTTTAGGATCGTATTTGCCACGCGTTTAAGATCTACCGTATATTCCTCTGGCGACGGCATCGGCGGGTCGGAAGGGTTGGGGGGTGTCGCGTCGAACAGGTTCTCTACGTTCCACGTCATCACGCTGATCTCATCCTCACCGGCAGGTTCAATCGAGGGCAGCACAATAATCTCATCGCTTACATCATAGGGTGCAACAGGCTCCACCTTGAACCGTCCAAAGGTGTATGCTAGAGGGCCGTAAATGCCGCTTACCGCATCACCGCTGCGCACCCGCACCGGCAGTGTTGATCCGTCCTCATGCACCTCGGAGGAGCCATCGTCGATCATGATCGCATGACCATTTTCCTCGCCCTGGAACAGCCGCGTAACACCGTGGCTGTTCAGCACCACCACAAACTCGCCGTAGCGGGTAATGGGCGAAACGGCCACCGCGCCGCCAACGCTCACCGGCATACCTTCCATCGACTCATAGTAGCGCAGTGCCTCCACTTCATCCTGCGGCGGGTTGAGATTCACAGCACCGGGAACGCGCGCTTCCTCGCCGATCACTTCCACATCGTCCGCGGATGCAACAACCAGCGTAGTCTGCCCGTCCTCTTCGCGCACCTCACCGCGTGCGCGCAAGCGCATTCCCACCTGAATGGCGCCGGTCAGATCGCTGGCATAGACGAACAGCCCATTAGAAGCATCCTCCATGAGCGAGCCGGAACCGTACAAGAAAAAGCCTTCCAGATCGGGGAAAACGCCTGTTACAACGCCTTCTACAGCGAGAGTCTCGCCTTGGTATGGAGAGACATCTCCTTCACCCTGCACCGCCTCGATTGCTGCGACTTCGCCGGGGAACACGTAGCGCGGGCCAGAGGTTTCCACGATGGCGGGGTCCAGTCCGGGCGCTTCAACCCGGTAATCCGCGAACATCACGTTCAAAGCAGACCCACCGAGCTGCAGTACTGCGCGCACTTCTGCGCGCCCGTTGTTGGCGGGCAGATCGGGCAGCGGCCAAACCAGCGCATCCCCCTCTCGCGCCCCGCCATCCTGCACCTCGATCACGTCCAGCCTGCCGGGCAGCGGCAGCACAGCCTGCGCCCCTATCATTGGCTCGCGAGTGCGGTTGTTCACCATCAGGGTAAGCGTGAACGGTTCGCCATTGGTCGCCGCTGGCGCGTCAAGATGCACGCGCACCATGCCAGTGTTGGCGTTCTCTTCCGGTGGAACCGGCTGCTCGCCAGCCGGGGGTGTACCGGTGGGCGGATCTGCGGCTGGAGGAGCCATTACCGGCGTGATGGTTGGCGGAAACTCGCTTTGCGGGTCCTGACTTCCGGGCAACACGCAGCCCACCAGGACTGCAAGCAAAACCAGGCAGGTGATGAGGGTAGGGATGGATTTCATACCGCTATTGTAACAGAGGCCGTCCCCGGCCCTGTTATCGTGTAACGAATGGGTGTGGGCAAACGATGTCAGGTTGTGGAGGGGTTTGCTGCGCACATCCCTCCACAACCTGACATCGTTCGGCGAGCCGTTACCTCGCCAACAGCCGGTCGACGACCGAGCGAGCGCCCAGCATCACGGCTTTGCCTGCACCCATTTTGCCGCGCGCCCGCGCCAGCTTCACCGTCAGCCAGACGATGTTTTTCGGCACAGCGGGCGGGTTCGCCTTGCGGACGAGGGTCAGCGCGCCGGTTGGGCAGGTGGTCACGCACAGCCCGCAGCCAATGCAGCGTTCCTGGCGCAGTTCCACCGCCATATCACCCATCTCCAGCGCATCCATCTGGCAGCGCTCGATACACACCCCGCAGCTTGCGCACAGGTCGGCATCCAACCGGGCTGTGAATGGGCTGGAAACCATCTGCGCCGGGTTCGGCTGCGCTTTGATCGACCGCAGCACGCCGCAGCAGCACCCGCAGCACATGCAGATAAAGACCGGATTCTGATCGTTGGATGGCTGGAGCACTAATCCTGATTGTTCTGCCTGCTTCAGCAGCCCCAGCGCAGCTTCTTTGGTGATCTCGCGCCCGCGACCGGTGCGGGTATAGTGATCTACCGCGCCGTCAAAGGCCATACAAGTCTCTTCAGGCTTTCCGCAGTCGTGGCCTAAGATGCGCATTTCCTGACGGCAGACGCAGTTGGCCACGCCAAAACGCTGGTGCGCGTTGACCAGGGCCTCAGCGCGTTCATAATCCAGCACCAGGTGCTCTACGGTGATGCTCTCTCCCACCGGAATGGTGCGCAGTTGGGGTACTTTTTGCCATGCTTCCGGTTGGAACAGGTGTGGCAGATATTCCTCGAAATCCTCTACCAGCGCTCGGTCCAGACGATTAACCTGGCCCTCCCAAAACCCCACTACGAATTGCTCAGCCATGTAGGTTGGCGTTCCATCAGGCCGCCGGAAGCAGTGGATCAGCCGTTTTTCTTCCAGCGAATCGAGCAGCTTCTGCGCTTGTGCTTGCGGCAACCCGGCGCGGCGCGCTACAACGCGGGTCTCTTCGGCAAGCAGCGCCAGGTGCATGGTGATTTCCGCTTCTTCAGGGGTGAACAGCCGGCGCAAAATACGCAGCTCCACGCCGCTCTCCGTGCGCGGATACCCACCGGGAAGATCATCAAAAAAATTTGCCAGCCGTTCGTAGCAATCGCTCATCGCGCGCTCCTGTATGGTGCAATTCCATTGGGGAGACTATCGACACAGCCCGCCCCTTCTGTCTCTCAGCCGAAGTTGCTACCATTCTACCGGGTTTCGCGCGGCGCGAAACGATGACGTTCTTCCTGTTTTCCAAAAATTCGCGGAGCTATCACTTTTTGCATGGAGCGTCCTTCTTCCCCCGGACGCTCCATGCAAAACACTATCCCCCTGGGACGAACCGGAACAGCAGGCCGATGGCATACCCTACCAGGGCGCTGAGCACGCCGATGAAGGCCATTTCTAATCCGCTGCGTGCCGGGCGGCCTACCGTGGTAACCCGCGCTTTGTATACACCCACGCCAAACAGAGTCAGCGCGGAGACAAGCAGCGCCAGGATCATCCCCGGCACCACAGGGACGAACAGGAACGGCAGCAGCGGGAGGATCGAGCCAAATAGGGCCGAAAAACCGACGATCGCCGCGGTTTTTTTCGCGCCGCGCCGGTCCACCGGCATAATACGGTGCTCCTCCGCGAGCATCACGCGCACCCACACCTCCCGGTCGGCGGTGATGGTTTCGACAATTTGGTCGAGTAGATCTCCTTCAAAGCCTTTTTGGCGGTAGATGTCGCGGACTTCCTCTTTCTCCTGGTTGGGGTAGCGCTGGATGTGGCGATGCTCGCGGTCGTACTCGCTTTCGTAAAAATCGGCATCTGCAAGCGATGCCGTATAAGCCACTGCCCCCATGGAGACCGACTCGGCGAACGCGGCAGCCAGACCGGCGGTGAGAATCACGCGCGGATCACTGTAGGCCACCGCCACGCCAAGAACAATCCCCAGCACGTTCACCAGCCCATCCTGCCCGCCCAGAATCACATCTGACAGGCGTGAGGACCGCCCGTGCGGGTCCCGTGAATCGTGAAGGATTCGCTCGCGTTCCAGGTTGTAAAGATATTCCTTCGTCTGCACCGCCATCATCCAATTCTCCCGCGTCTACACAGAGTAATCCGACCACACACCGGGTTTCGCTTCAACCGCCTGTTTGATCTCCTGGCTGCGCATCTTACTCATCTCTTTGTCCATTTTCTGCATCTTTTCGGTCGTCTCTTTTGTGCCCTTGGATTTCATATCGACCATGCCCTGCGTTTCCCTCACGCTCTGGATGGGCTTATCAACATACACCCACTCCTCACCCGCTTTCCACGGGCCCTGGCCTTCATTCCACGGTCCGCGGAACGACTGCCCATCGGAGAGGTTGACGAACACGTGCGTGTACCGGGGATCGCCTTGCAGCACGCCAGGCGGGAAGTTCGGCTGGATGGTCTCCAGCGCGGCGGCAAACTGCTGGAAGTGAGCAATCTCGCGAGTCATCAAGAAGCCGAGCGTCTCCTTCACCATCGGATCTTCGGTGAACTGCATCAGGTATTCGTAGACGATCTTGGCACGCGATTCTGCGGCAATATTCGAGCGCAAGTCTACCGTCAGGTCGCCGTTGGCGTTGACATAGTAGCCCTGCCACGGCACGCCCTGGCTGTTCACGAGCTGCGGTCCTCCGCCGGTCAGCACGAAGAACTGCGGGTGAAGCA
Source organism: Chloroflexota bacterium (assembly GCA_023434145.1). Classification (GTDB taxonomy): domain Bacteria; phylum Chloroflexota; class Anaerolineae; order Anaerolineales; family Anaerolineaceae; genus DSYU01. The sequence continues at coordinate 18,882 of JAEYTI010000122.1, forward strand.
TCGTCATCTTCTCCATCGCGTCGGCCTTGCCTGCCTGGCCTTTCATCAAATCCGCGAGGTAGGTGTTATCGACGGCGTTCTTCAGCTCGCCGTTCAGCCCGTCCAGCAGCATGGTGATCGTCGCCCCTACGATCTCCAGATGCGAAAGCTCTTCGGTGGCAATATCCATCAGCATGTCGTACTTATCGGGGAACGGCTTGCGCGCGGCAAATGCCTGCACGAAGTACTGCATCGCTGCTTTTAGTTCCCCGTTGCCGCCCCCAAACTGTTCCAGCAGCAGGCTGGCGAACCGTGGATCGGGCGCGGAAACGCGCGCATTAAACTCAAGCTCTTTCACGTGGTAAAACATCGCTGATCCCTCCATGATCTTGTGAACAACCCTTCCGGTTCCCCCTGCGCGCTGAACGACGGGTTCCTCTGGCGCGTCACCGGTAAATCCGTTCTTCGAGCGTACAGAAAACCTTACGCGAAAAGAACGCCTGAAAATACCGCGCGCAAAGGGGTAAAACCCGCGAACGGATTTAGGGAAAAAGCATGGTCAGAAAATGATGTTTGTCATATGTGCAATCTTGCGCTCGTTTTAAGCAATCTTTCTACATTTTGTTGACTTTTATGATCCAATTTATCTTTTTCCTCGTATGGTTATGTAGTGTGTCTTACAACTATAGGAGGAAAACGGTATGAAACGCACTTCCCTTTCACAACGATCCTTTTGGATCCTTTCGATACTCGTTGTAGCGGCCCTGATGCTGGCTTCTTGCCAGCCCGCGAGCACGCCCGCCGCGACTATCATGCCCACCGCCGAGCCAACGATGGCGCCCACTGATCCGCCCATCCCAACCGAAGCCCCAACCGAAGCCTCGATGCCGGTAGAGGAAGAACCGGTGGTAATGGTTACCGAACACCCTGAGTTCGGCCAGATCCTGGTGGATGGCGAGGGCATGACTCTCTACATGTTCACCAAAGATGAGGCAAACAAGTCGAACTGCGAGGGCGGATGTCTGGCGGCCTGGCCGCCCCTGCTGACGAGCGGCAGCCCCGTCGCCGGTGAGGGTGTAGACGAAGGCCTGTTAGGCGTCGGGGATCTGGGAGATGGGCGGCAGATCGTCACCTACAACGGCATGCCGCTGTACTACTGGCAGAACGACGCCCAGCCCGGCGATGCAACTGGCCAGGACGTGAATCAGGTATGGTACGTGGTAAACCCCGCCGGTGAGATTGTGCGCGAGGCCATCCCCGCGACCGGAAGTGAAGGCAGCATGCCCGCGGGTGATGCGACCGTCACGGTCTACGATCACCCCGACCACGGGCCGATCCTCGCGGACAAAGACGGCATGATCCTCTACATGTTCACCAGGGATGAGCCGAATAAATCCAACTGTGAGGGTGGTTGTCTTGCGGCGTGGCCACCTCTGCTGGTGGAGGGTGACCCGGTCGCCGGTGAGGGTGTGGACCAATCGCTGCTCGGCACCGCCGATATGCCTGACGGCACCAAGATCGTCACCTACAACGAGATGCCGCTGTACTACTGGGCCTCAGATATGAACCCAGGCGATGCCACGGGGCAGGACGTGAACCAGGTATGGTACGTGGTCAATCCCGAGGGCGAGCCGGTGGGAATGCAGTAGGTATCCCATCAGGCAGCCAGGGGACAAGGGCTTGAGAAAAGGGCGCGGGTGGAAATTCCACCCGCGCCCCGCTTCTTATTGTAGGGTAACCGTGCCGGAGTCAAACCGGATCATCAGCACCAGCATTCCATCTGCAAACATGTAGCTCTGCACTTCTTGCAGGCGGCTCACAAAATCCGTTTCCTGCGAGCTCTCGCACAGCATCATCGTCGAAACAAACGGCTCAAACGACAGCACCCCGCCCTCTCCGGTAGTGTACGTTCCAGAGAAGTCATTGCAGTCGGTGGTACCCACCACCTGGCCATTGTCGGTGAGCGTAAGGGTAAATTCTTCCGGCTGGCGCGGCTCGATCACCGTGCCGTCATTCATCTCGGTGCGCACCCACGTCCACGTGCGGCCCGTGAGCTGCGGCGCATCGCCTGGCGCGGCGGTCGGTGCGAGCGAAGTTTCCGTCGGTGGGCCCGGTTCTGTTGGGATCACGCTCGTTGGGGGATTCTCTACCGGCAGTGTGGCGGTCGCCTGCGGCGCGCTCTCCCCACAAGCCGCGAGCAATGCAAGAACCGTCAACAACAGCAGAATTCTCAGATAGGTTTTCATCGTTTGGTTTCTCTCCTCTCCAAACAAAATAGTCGACTCGTTTCGTCGCATTTTACCCTAGACGAACCGAAACCGCGGAAAGTTCCCGAATTGTGTTAAAATACACCTCATCATTTTCTACGACCCCGAGGGACCTCTCTATGTATAAAACCTTCACTTGCGGCGAGCTGCGAGCCGAGCACATTGGACAAACCGTAACCCTGGCAGGCTGGGTACACCGCCAGCGCGATCACGGCGGCGTGACCTTTATCGACTTGCGCGACCGTTTCGGCATCGTTCAGATTGTCGGCAACCCCGATACCAACCCCGGCGCGAAGCTGCTGGGCAATGCGCGCCAGGAGTGGGTGCTGCAAGTGACCGGCATCGTCCGCCGCCGCCCCGAAGGCGCTGAGAACCCCAACCTGCCCACCGGTGCGATCGAAGTCGACGTGCAGTCGCTGGAAGTGCTCAACCCGGCCAAACCGCTGCCCTTCCTCGTCAACAAGGATGAAGATATCGACGAAAGCGTGCGCCTGAAGTATCGCTACCTCGATCTGCGCCGCGATCGCATGCAGCGCAACCTGATGCTGCGCCACAAGGTGATCAAGTTCATGCGCGATTACCTCGACGAGCGCGGCTTTATTGAAGTTGAGACCCCAGCCCTGTTCAAAACCACGCCTGAAGGCGCGCGCGACTATCTGGTGCCCAGCCGCGTGCACCCCGGCTGCTTCTACGCGCTGCCGCAGTCGCCGCAGCAGCTCAAGCAGCTGCTTATGGTGGCAGGCGTGGAGCGTTACTTCCAGATCGCCCGCTGCTTCCGCGACGAAGACCTGCGCGGCGACCGCCAGCCCGAATTCACCCAGCTCGACCTGGAAATGTCCTTCGTCCACCGCGACGATGTGCTGGAAATGGTGGAAGGCCTGTTCACCGCGATGCTGCCGCAAGTGGTGCCCCACAAGCGCCTGATCTCCAGCCCATGGCCCAAGCTGCGCTACACCGAAGCCCTGGAGCGCTATGGCACTGATAAACCCGACCTGCGCTTTGGTATGGAGCTCTACAACGTCTCGGATATCTTCGCTGGGTCGAGGTTTATGGTCTTCCAGAATACGCTCAAAGCCGGCGGGGTGATCAAAATGATCGCTGTGCCGGGCGCCGCCGAGTACACCCGCAAAGAAGTAGATGATCTAACCAGCTTCGCCAAAGAACAGGGCGCAAAGGGCCTTGCCACCCTCGCGCTGACCGCCGAGGGCGTGAAAGGCACCGCGCAGAAGTTCATTACCCCCGAAGAGGTTGCGCAACTTCAGGAACGCTCTGGCGCAAAGACCGGGGATTTGATTCTGTTCGTCGCCGACCAGTTGAGCGTAGCAAACAAAACCCTCTCCGCACTGCGCCTGCACTTCCGCGACCGACTGAATCTGGCCGACAAAGACGTGCTGGCCTTCGCCTGGGTGGTCGATTTCCCCATGTTCGAGTGGAAAGAGGATGAGCAGAAGTGGGACGCCGCGCACCATCCCTTCACCATGCCACAGATGTCGGACCTCGATAAGTTCGACACCGACCCTGGCGCGATCCTCTCCGACGCATATGATATGGTCTGCAACGGGTACGAGACGGCCTCTGGCTCGATCCGAATCCACCGCCGCGATATCCAGTTCAAGATCTTCCAGCTCCTCGGGTTGAAAGATGACGATATTCAGGCCAAATTCAGCCACATCCTCGAGGCGTTTGAATACGGCGCCCCTCCGCACGGCGGCATGGCCCCCGGCATCGACCGGCTGGTGATGCTGATGGCCGACGAGCCAAATATCCGCGAGGTGATCGCCTTCCCCAAGAATCAGGCCGCCCGCGATCTGATGGCCGACGCGCCCTCACCCGCCTCCGACAAGCAGCTCAAAGAGCTGCACATTCGGGTGGAGATGCCGAAAGAATGAGATAAGACAATAATAATCCGCTCGCTTGGAGCGGGTTATTTTTTACGAACCAAGGAGCTCTATATGCAAATTGTCACCGATAGTGGCACCGATGTTTATCTGACCGCCGAGGAACGACGCGCCTTGAATATTCACGTCGTGCCTTTGGTGGTTACCCTGGATGGGAAATCGTACCGCGAAGAGATCGACATCACCGCAGAGAGCTTCTACCCGCTGCTAGAGGCATCGGGAAACCTTCCAACCACATCGCAGCCATCCAATGGTGATTTTGCAGAAGTGTATCGCAAGCTCGCAGAAACCGATCCAGAAATTCTCTCCATTCATATCACTGCTGGTTTGAGCGGAACATTTGCCTCCGCCCAAGCCGGTGCGGCAATGGTCCCCGAGGCAAATGTGACTCATGTGAACACAAAGACGCTGTCTGCCGCGGCTGGCTGGCAGGTGAAAGCTGCTGCCCGTGCCGTATTGGCCGGCTGGCCGCTGGACCAAATTCTACAGACGCTCCAAACAATCAGTGATGCCAGTGAAAGCATCTATACGCTGGACGAGTTGAAATACCTGATCCACGGTGGGCGCATCAGTCAAATGAAGGGGCTGATTGCCTCCCTGCTCAATATCAAGCCCATCATCGGCGTGGAAAAACAGGGTGGAACCTACGTGCAAAAGGGGCAGGCGCGCACCTTCAAAGGCGCGGTGAAGGGCATTGTTGAGCGCATGCTCCACGACCACCCGGAAGGAACGCATCTCCAGAGTCAAGTGTTGTATGCCTTGAACCTTGAGGGTGGGGCCATGCTCAAAGAGCAGGTGGAGCAGTATTTCCAGTGCGATTGGCTGCCAATCGGCCCAATGTCGCTGGTGTTGGGCGCGCATACCGGGCGCAGCATGGTGGGGGTTGCTTATGCCGCAAAGTCTGCTCTGCCGGTCATTCCATAAAAATTAGGCTCTTATCGGATTTCAAGCATATTGGGGGGGCCACCACCTCAACATGCTTGAAATCCACATTGAGCAAAAAGTAAGGGGAAGGTTAAAACACCTTCTTCCAGCAATACGCCTTATAGTGCTCGGTCATGCCGATGGAATCATATAGGGCATTTGCCGCATCCGCGTCACCCGTGCTGACCTCCACTTCTGTCGCGCCGAGCGCCTTCAGGCGGTGCATGCCCTCCAGCATCAGCGCCTTCGCCAGACCGCGCCGCAGGTGGTTCGGGTGAGTGCAAACCGGCTCAAAAATGCCAAAGCGGTTGATTTCATCGTAATTGACACCCACATGCGCGGCAATCGAGCCATCCGGCGCTTCCATCACCAGATTGAGCGAATGCCGGAACATGGGCGTGCGGGTGACAAAGGCCATCACATCTTCGCCCTGGTGGAAGCCGGGCCGGTTGAAAGCCGCATTGAGCAAGTCGGCGATCTTCTGGCAGTCACCTGCTAAGTCTCCACTTTCGGCGGGGTCAGTGGAGCGCATGGTGTAACCCTCTGCTACCACCGGCGTGGGGATAGGCTGGTTGGCGAAGTGCATTCGCCGGTTGATCCAACCGTAAGCCTGCTTCTCATATCCACGCCGCTGGAGGATGCGCAGCCGGGGCGCATCATACTCGTAGACGGTGAAGGTCAACTCGCGCTTGCCATCGTCCGTTTCTTTGGCCCAGTGTTCTTCGGCGTAGGCGATCATCTCTTCTTCGATCTGCTGGCGTGCGACCGGGTGGATCTGCAAATCCACCCAGCCCTTTTCCTCGGGGATTAGCACCCCAACAAGCTGGCCTTCGTCCGTCTCCCACAGTTGGTGCGAAGCAAACCGCTCTGGCTGCCATAATGGGCCGGCGGTGTGGAAACGGTTGCCTTCCCAATGGCGAAGTTCCCAGTTAAAGCCCGGTCCGCTGATCGAATGCGTGGCGATTAGCAAATGGCGCACGCGCCACCAATCCACTTCACTCGAAAGCGGGCGGTTTGTGATAGCAGGGGCGGAAGCATTAATCGTTAGGTTCATTGTTTTGTCCTCCAGGATGGATACGAAAGTGTAACAGAAAAAGTTCCATGCAATAAAAGAAACCTCCTGGCTTTTCAGTTTGCCAGGAGGTCATAAATGTTATTCGATTATTGAGGCGGTTTTTTAGTTGTGTCCGCCACCGCCACTACCTCCGCCATCGCCTCCCCCACCATCATGGTCACCGCCCGAGCCTCCGCTGTCACCACCATCGCCACCGCCATCATTCGGGCCATCGCCGGGGCAGTCACCGCAGTTTTCGCCGCTGCCAGAACCATTTTGACCGCCATCACCGTTGTGATCACCACTGCCATCGCCTGGTTCAGGGGTATGGGTTTGCATACGATCCCGATTCTGCTCGCGTTCCTGCTCCTGTTCGCGGTTCTGATCGGGGTCACCAGTGCCGGGCGTATGCGTTCCGCTGCGCTCCTGGTGCTGCTCACGTTCCTGTTCTTGCTCACCGGTACCGGGCGTGTGCGAGCCAGCCGGCCGCGGGGTCTGCGTATGGTTTGGCGTACCGTCGCCTGGCACTCCGGGTGCGCCATGGCCCGGGCCACCGGGAGCGGTCTGTTCAATCTCGCGAGCAGTTAGCACACCATCGGCTGCGGTGAAAGCGTGTACTTCAAGCGTATCGCCCAACTTGATGAGGCCCTTGATCTGTGTTTGCGGAGTTATCGCGATAACCGTTCCGTCAACCGTCCAGCTAGAGCTACCCATCACTTCCACAATACCGGTGAACTCAACCTCGCTGGCGACCGCCGCCGGGTTGGAAACACGGATTGCGTTCTGTACGCGTTCGCGAATTGTTTCTGGCACACGGTCTACCATGCCCGAAAGCGATTGGTTATAGCGGGTAAGAGCTTCAAGCACCTGGCGTGATAGCTCCGCCGCGCGGTTCGGGTCACCTTCTGAGACGGTTCGGAGTTCCTGGATCGCCAGATTCACATAGCGCTCAAAGTCACTGGTGGTAGCTTCAATGTTGTCAAAGCGGCCCTGTTCAATCAACTGCTCGGCTTCATCCAGCCGGTGACTTGCAAATTCCAGGTACAGATCCGCACGGCGAACGGCGTCAGCCGCGAGCGATGCCTGAGTCTGCTCGAATGTCGTCTTGATTGGATAGAGCGCATCGCCAGGCAGCGAAGCCTGCGATGCATACACTGTCGTGCCGGCGCCGCCAAACAAAACGATCAACACAAGCGCCAGCGCAGAGAATGCAGAGAATGCAAATCGGGGTGCGTTCATGGGGGTTCCCTTGGGTTTTATGCGTCTTTTAAACAGCCGGTTCAAGAATTTGCCATCCGGGCTGTTTTGGACCTGTGGAATCTCCAGCGCATCCAACTGTTTCAGGAACTGCGCGCGCCCCTCTGCAACCACCCGCGGATTACGTTCTGGCACCGCGCGCAGAGGTTCGAGCAGTTCAACGATCTCGGGGTCAATATCTATGTCGGGTTCACGTTGATATGGTTGGTTCATGGCTGGTTCTCCTGGTCTTTCAACAAACTGCGCAGGGTGTGGATCGCCCGTTGGTGAAGCGCTCGAGCCGCTTCAGCCGTCTTGCCGATCGCCGAGGCGATCTGATCGTGCGACCAACCTTCAAGATAGCGCAGAACAATCACTTGGCGCTGCTCGGCAGTCAGCTTTTGCAGGGCAATTCGTACGCTCTCACCCTCCATCAGCCGCGCCACAACTGCCGGTGGATGCCCACCTGGGTCGTCTGGGTAGTCGGGCGCCAGGGCAGTGTCTGACTTTTGCCGGCGGTAACTGTCGGTGATCCAGTTATGCGCCACGCGATAGAGATAGGCGCGCGCGTTATCACTGGGGCCGCCACCGTTCTTTACCGAAAGCAGCAGGCGGCTAAAAGTTTCTGCCACGCACTCTTCCGCCAGGTCAGCGTCGCCGAGCAGCCGGTAAGCATAACGGAACAATGCGGGGCTGTGCGCCTCGTACAGTTCTTGCAGAGCTTGCTTGCTATACCTGCTGCTTGCTTCTGTCATCAACTTCTCCGCCGGTGTGACATCTCACAAATTAAGACGCAGGAGAACCAAAAATGTGACGGCTGTAGGAAAACTGATCTCTTTGTTAGCACATTCTCCATTTTTTTGGCACCATTTGTAAAGTGACTGGCCGTTTCGGCTATTTTACAAACAAAATATGAGCAACTTTTATTATGTCAGACTTCGGTAGTTTTATATTAATTTGGTCAACCTTCTTACCGACTGCCGTAACCGAACAGCAAAAAGGGGCGCTTGTTTCGCGCCCCTTCGTTTCACCTCGTTTTCGATCACTTGCCCAGCAGTTTGTCGACAGCCTCAAACGGTGAAGCTTCGCGCTCCGCCAGCCGCGTCACCATATCATCGAACGCGCCCTGCGGCATCGATTCACGCCACTGCTGCATGAGGGTATCGCGCAGCAAGGTTTCCAGGTTGTTGCGCAGTCGTTCTTTTTCGCGCCGCTGCCACTCGCCGGTCTGCGCCAGGAAGGCTTTGTGCTTGTTGATCGTCTCGACGATTTCCTCCGCGCCCTGGCAGCCGGTGGAGCATGCCATCAGCACGGGCGGCATCCAGAAAGCATCCGCCTGGATCGCCCCTGGGCGGGTAGGATGCGCCATCTCCAGCATCGCCTTGAGCGCGCGGGCAGTCTGGTCTGCGCCGGGCAGGTCGCACTTGTTGACCACCAGGATATCGGCGATCTCAAGAATACCGGCTTTGATGGCCTGAATGTCATCGCCCAATCCCGGGGCCTCCACCACGATGGTGGTGTGCGCCAACCGGGCAATGTCGATCTCCGATTGGCCCGCGCCGACCGTCTCGATTAAGATCACCGGGTAACCGGCTGAGTCGAGGAGTTGCGAGACGGAGGCGGTGGTGCGAGAAAGCCCACCCAGCGCTCCGCGCGAAGCCATCGAGCGGATGAAAATGCCCGGGTCTCCGGAAAGATCGCGCATGCGTACCCGGTCGCCCAACAGTGCCCCGCCGGTGAACGGGCTGGACGGGTCCACCGCGATCACGCCAACCTTCTCTACGCCAGAGGCGCGAAAGGCCTTAGCAAGCTGGTTGACCAGCGACGATTTTCCCGTCCCCGGTGAGCCGGTAATGCCGATAACGTGCGCTTTACCGGTGTATGGGAAGAGGTAGTCCAGCGCGATGCGACCCTTGGGCGTATCGTTCTCTACCAGCGTCAAAAGGCGAGACAGTGCCAGCCGCTCGCCCTTGAGGACTTCTTCCACCATATCGATCTTGGTTGTCATGCCCTTATCTTATCGATTATCCCACCATCTCACCCAGCACGGCGCGCTGCATATCCGCCGCCATCACTTCAGTGGAGGAACCGGGGCCGTAGACCCCAGCCACGCCGGCGGCCTTTAGCGCGGGAATATCTTCTTCGGGAATGATGCCGCCTACATACACGCGTACGCTGTCCTGGCCGTTCGCGCGCAGCAGATCAACCACGCGCGGAACCAGCGCAAGGTGCGCGCCAGAGAGGATGGACAACCCTACTACGTCAACATCTTCTTGCAGCGCTGCTTCGGCGATCATTTCGGGCGTTTGGCGCAGCCCGGTATAGATGACCTCCATGCCGGCATCACGCAGCGCGCGGGCAACCACTTTAGCGCCCCGGTCGTGACCGTCTAAGCCGGGTTTGGCGATCAAAACGCGAATTTTCCGTTCCATTAAGTCTCCCAATCCTGTTTTGTGTTTTGTGTTTTGTGTGTTGGGATGAGCATGACTGAGTCATGCTCATCCC
>JAEYTI010000153.1 GCA_023434145.1 Chloroflexota bacterium
ACAACTCCCTGATTTCTTTCTGAAAGCGAGCAAATCTGCGTATACTTTGGAGAAGGAGGTGCGATGAACGGAACCGGTTTCTGGTGGATTCTGCTGGCAATGGCTTTGTATGGCGTTTTGCACTCCATCCTGGCGGCGAACACAATAAAACGGCTGGCTGCGCGCTGGCTTGGGAAAGGCGCGGAACGCCAGTATTACCGGCTGTTCTTCTCGGTGATCGGCACGGTGACGCTGCTGCCCGCGCTGGCGCTGATGATCTTTCTGCCGGACCGGCACATCTACACCATCCCCTTTCCGCTAAGCCTGCTCACGCTGCTCCTGCAAGCCGCCTGTGTGATCGCTATATTTCTTGCCGTTTCCAGCACTGGGGGTGCTATGGTCTTCGTTGGCCTGGCGCAGGTGATGCGCCCCGATGGCATCCCAATGCGCGAGAAATTCGTCGCAAGCGGCCTGTACCGCTTCACCCGCCACCCGATCTATACCGCATCGATCCTGTTTGTCTGGCTGATGCCGGTGATGACCTGGAATCTCGTTGCTTTCAACCTGGGCCTCACGGCATATATGGTCATCGGCAGCATTTTCGAAGAGCGCAAGCTGGTCGAGCAGTTCGGCCAGCAGTACATCGACTACCGCAAGAAAACTCCCCGCATTATTCCAGGCATAAAGATCACATAGCTGATTTATACTTTCCTTATCCCTCCACACCACCGGAGCCTTCATCGTGCCACTGCTGTGGATTTCTTTATTCTTCCTGGCCGGACTGGTCTTAGGCAAATATTTACCCATACCCGTGCCGCTATCGCTGGCCCTTGCGGGAGCCTGCCTGCTGGCCTTGCCCCTGTTCCGCCGCCTGCCCGACCGTTCCGGCCTTCTCGGGCTGCTGCGGGCTTCCGTGCTGCGCCACGATTTCCTGCGCCTGCCGCCCATCCTGCTGGCGGTAATGCTGTTCTTCGGCGCGGCGCGCATGGCCTCCTCCGGACCCGATGTAGAGAACGGTCACATTGCCGCGTATAACGATAGGGGGGCGTTCCGCATTCAGGCCGTGGTCACCGGCCACCCCGACCGGCGCGATAAATCGACCCTGCTGCGGCTCTCGGTCGAACAGGTAGCAGAACTGACCACCGGAAAGACACACCCCGCCCACGGCTTCATGCTGGCGCTGCTGCCAGGCCAAAGCGGTTTCCAGTACGGCGACCGGCTGGTGCTGGAAGGCAAGCCTGCTACCCCACCCGAAGATGAAGAATTCTCCTACCGCGATTACCTGGCCCGCCAGGAAGTGTACACCTACATCACCTATCCGCGCGTTCGACGGATTGCCCAGGACGCGGGCAGCCCGGTGATGGCAGCCATCTACCGCTTCCGCGATTGGGCCTACGAGGAAATCTATCACCTCTTCCCAGCCCCCGAAGCGCCGCTGCTGGCAGGCATCCTGCTAGGCATCGAAACCGATATGTCGCCCGCGCTGACCCGCGCCTTTCAGGATACCGGCACCGCCCACATCATCGCAATCTCCGGTTTCAACATGGCGATTTTGGCGGGCCTTTTTTCCGCGCTGTTCGGGCGTATCACCTCGCGCTGGTGGGCGCTGTTCCTTTCCATCGTCGCGATTGGCACGTACACGCTGCTGGTCGGTGCGAGCCCATCGGTGGTCCGCGCAGCGATCATGGGCGGGCTGAGCCTGCTGGCGCACCAAATCGGGCGCAAATCGGCTGGGCCGAACACGCTGCTGCTTACTGCCGCGGCCATGTCGCTGCACAACCCGCACATGCCGTGGGATGCCAGCTTCCAGCTTTCCTTTGGCGCGACTGCCGGGCTGATCTGGTACGGTGACCGTTTTACGAAGGGCTTTCTAGCCCTGCTGGAGCGCAAGTTCACCCACGAAACAGCCAGCCGAATCAACGGCCCAATCAGTGAGTACATTCTGCTGACCCTCGCGGCGCAGTTGATGACCATGCCCGTGATCCTCTATCTCTTCCAACGCCTATCCATCAGCTCGTTTCTGGCCAATCCGCTCATCCTGCCGCCGCAGCCGCTGGTGATGGTGCTTGGCGGGCTGGCAGTGCTTGCCGGTCTGGTCAGCGATCCACTGGCCCATGCGATGGCATGGCTGGCCTGGCCCTTCCCGGCGTACACCATCCGTATGGTCGAGCTGCTGGCGCAGATCCCCAACGGCGTGCTGGCGCTCGACCGGCTGGATATGGGCACTGTGATCCTGATGTATGCCCTGATCCTTGCGCCGCTGCTGCCCAAAGCAGGCGGAAAGCTGTACACCGCTGCCCGGTCGATGTTCCAGCCAACCGTGCTGGCGCTGGGCAGCTTTTTGCTGGCGGCACTGCTGCTGCGCGGGGCATTCACCACACCGGATGGCCGCCTGCACCTGCACATCTACGAAATGGAAGGCAGCCAGGTGCTGCTAATCCGCGGGCCGGGCGGGGCGCGGGTGCTGGTCGATTCTGGCCCCAGCGCGCGCCTGCTCAACGACATGCTGGGCCGCTGGGTCTCGCCGCTCGACCGCCGCCTGGATGGTATCCTGCTCAACAGCGAGAGCGCTAGCTCAATGAAAAGCCTCACCAGCGTGCTGGAACGATATCCCGCGGCGCAGGCGTGGTGGGGCATCCAGCCGCCCAACCACCGTACCGCCGAGCGGTTGGTGGAGTACCTGGATGAAGCGGAAATCCCGCAGCACATCCTCGTTACCGGCGAGCAGATCGACCTCGGCTCGGGTGTTCGGCTGCGCGTGCTCGCCACCGGCAAAACCGGCAGCGCCCTCCTGCTCACCTGGGACCGGTTCCGCTTGCTGATCCCCAGCGGAAACAGCCCATCCAGCCTGCCCGCCGAAGAGACCCGAGGACTGAGCGCCATCATCCTCACCTCTAGAGATTTGGAGAAGACCTCACCCGAGGCATGGCAAGCCCTCGCCCCACAGGTGATCGTCGTCACACCCGAGCAGGGAGCGGTGCCGGTGGAAGGTGTCAACTGGCTGGAGACGAATGCCACTCGCTGGTACTTGATCCGCAGTGATGGAGTTCAGATGTGGGTGGAGCGGAACCGGTAAGAGCTTATTGAACTACTTTTTAAAGAGCCTGTATCCAAAACCAATTTTGAAAAGTCTTTTAGGTACGTTTCAGTTCTGTGGGACTTCCCGGTTTAATGATAGACTTGAGTGAGCAAAATTCATTTAACTCGCCCAATCAAAGAACAAACGGAAAGTACCCTTTCATTCTTGTAAACAGAGGAAGCGGTGCTTCTGTGTAAAATTAATAAGATCTCAATGATTTGCTTTCAAAATCATTACATCACAGCACAGCACCTGCCTCTCAGAAGAAAGGCAACATTCCAGTATTTTTAAGATAAGGGGGGATATATGAAAAAGTTTTTCAATTCAAGAGCGCTAATCACTATTTTTGCCGTGCTTGCATTGCTTCTTATTGCCAGCGGTCAGCCAGTCTACGCTTCATCACCGCACAGGCCTGCCGATCCGATCAGCCCTGTGCAAACGCCTTTACCACTCGATGCCCAGAGCACCACAGGGCCAAATCCTCCCTCCGATTTTTCGATGATGTCCATCTCCACTCCCGTGGGGAGTACATTAACAATTGATGTGCCACCTTATTTGTGGACCCATGGGTGTGGCCCAACTGCTGTTGGCATGGTGATGGGTTTTTGGGATCTGCGCGGTTTCAGTCAGTTGTACCCAACCTCGGAAAGTTATGCACAAAACACTGCGATTAATGAGTTTATAGCCAGCAGTGCCCAAACACGCAGCCATTATAACGACTACGCGATGCCTATAGACGATAGGGAGCCTATGATAATGGCCGATGCATGCACACCTCCAGGATGCATCCCGCACACAGATAACAGTATCGCCGACTTTATGCTAACTTCACGGTTTTCACGTGGAAACCGTTATGGCTGGAGCTATTTTCTCGATCTGCGCAACTCAATGACGGCATACGTAAACTTCATCAACATGAATTACAGCCGGCAATACCAGTCTTATACAAACAGCTTTTACTACTCAAGCGCCCTTTGGAACCTGTACAAAACCGAAATTGATGAGGGCCGTCCGGTAATTTTTCTTGTTGACTCTAATGGAGATGCTAGCACCGATCATTTTGTGGTAGCAACCGGATATGGATGGGACGCGCAGGGGAATCCTCTTTATCGATTTAACAACACCTGGGATGATAACAAGGAGCATTGGGCCACATTCAAACCCATGGTCAAGGGTGATTCATGGGGAATTTATGGAATGGTGACTTTCTCTATTAGTGGCACTGATCTTCCCTCCGCTCCCAATGCCCCTGAGATTATTTCTGCTACCCCAATTTCGGAGAATCAAATTGATCTTGCTTGGACAGACAATTCACTGGACGAAACCAATTTCCTTATTGAGCGATCTCTGGATGGAGTGAACAACTGGTTGCAAATTGGTTCGTTGAGCGCAAACGTAACCAGCTTCACCAGCAGCGAGTTGTCATGCGGCACAACATATTATTATCGGATGCGATCATACCGGAGCACAGACAACCTATATTCCACTTACTCATCCGTCGTAAATGCGACAACCCACCTTTGTACTGAACCTCCCTCTATTACCGTCGCGCAAAATTCCTACCGGGTAGGCGAGTTTATGGAAAGCATTTCCATTCCGGTAAACTTAAGTACAAATTTTTACCAGGATATCAGCATCCCGTACACGCTTACTAGTGGTACTGCAGTTTTAGGCGAAGATTTTGCTACGAGCAGTAGCACACTTGTCATTCCTGCCGGACAAACCTCTGGTGCTATAGGAATAACCCTCATCAATGATGATGAAATTGAACCAGAAGAAACGTTCGAGCTCACCTTAGGGACACCTTCTCACGGCACCTTAGCTTCTCCAAATACTGTCGTGATCACCATATACGATAGGGAATTTCTGTTCATTCCCATAGTCGTCAGATAATCAAAAACTGACCCGTAGAACTGCGTTCATAAACGACATCAGCCATCATACCCGGTGGCTGATGTCGTTTAATACGTTTCTGGTGAAACAGGATATTGCCATCCTTCCCATTCCATGTTATCTATACATTATCGGTAAAGAAATCAGCCTTTACCGCTAGAAGGATCTTTCGCATGACAAAACCTATTCGCCGCAGAGACTTTCTGCGACTGGCCGCGCTCGGCGGATCGGCGGCAGTGACCGCCTTCCTCCAGGCTTGCGCGGATGCCGGGATCGATCCGGCGACGGTTGCCCCGACGATTGCCCTCCCCACCCCTACCACTGCGCCCATTCAACCTACCGCTGACACTTCTCCCACCCTCGTCCCGCAGGAGCCGACCATGACCGCTCCCCTTC
Source organism: Chloroflexota bacterium (assembly GCA_023434145.1). Classification (GTDB taxonomy): domain Bacteria; phylum Chloroflexota; class Anaerolineae; order Anaerolineales; family Anaerolineaceae; genus DSYU01. The sequence continues at coordinate 5,348 of JAEYTI010000153.1, forward strand.
CGACCGCCGTACCTACGCAAACCGCCCAGGATGGTACTGCGCGAATTGCCTTCGTAAAAACCACCGACCGTGCGGGCGGCGTGCGGCAGGCAGTGGAACTGTTGGGCATCAACCCGGTGGCGGAGAAAAGCGTCTTCCTCAAGCCCAACTTCAACAGCGCCGATCCTGCGCCCGGCTCCACCCACCCCGATGTGCTCGCCGCGCTGGTGGCGATGCTCAAAGAAATGGGCGCGAGCAAGATCACCGTTGGCGACCGGAGCGGCATGGGGGATACGCGCCAGGTGATGGAAACGCTGGGTGTTTTCCGGCTAGCGGAGCAGCTCGGCTTTGATACGATCGTCTTTGACGAGCTGGCAGCAGAAGACTGGGTGATGGTTGAGACCCCCGCCGGGCACTGGCAGCAGGGCTTTCCCTTTGCCCGCCCGGTGCTGGATGCCGGAGCGGTGGTGCAAACCTGTTGTCTCAAAACGCACCAGTACGGTGGGCATTTCACCCTATCACTCAAAAATTCGGTAGGGTTGGTCGGCAAGCGCATCCAGACAGTCGACCACGACTTCATGAATGAGCTGCATTCCTCTGAACACCAGCGGCGGATGATCGCGGAGATCAATGCTGCCTATACGCCGGCGCTGGTCGTGATGGATGGTGTGGATGCCTTCATCTCCGGCGGGCCGCACCGCGGTGAATTGGCATCGCCTGGGGTGATCCTGGCAGGCACCGATCGCGTTGCGCTGGATGCGGTAGGGATCGCCCTGCTGCGTTACTTTGGGTGCAGGACCCAGGCAGCCCAGGGCCGGATCTTTGATCAGGAGCAGATCGCGCGGGCAGTGGAACTGGGCTTGGGCGTGGATACCCCGGAGAAAATTGAATTTGTCACCTCGGATGCGGACAGCGCTGCCTACGCCGAGACGATCAAGCAGGCCCTGCTGGCGGGATAAATTCAAGATCGCAGGCTCATCCATTACCTGCGCAACGTGGCCCAGGCGGGGATCTATCGACGCGTGTGTTTGTACTATTGTTTAGCTTTACATTTTCTCTCACGGCTCTATAATCAATTTATGAGAAAGTAAGTCAACGTTTCAATCAGGAAAGAAGCGATTTCCCGTCGAGGAGGAAATGATGCGGAGCAGCAGTTCAAGAACGAGAACGCGACAGCGACAGGTAGACCTGGAGAAATCATTTCGGGAAGTGACACGCACGCTGAAAGAGAACAAGGAAGCTCTGAACGCCGCGGATGATTACAACCACAACCACGGCGATAACATGGTGAAAAACTTCCAGGTGATCACCAAAGCGATGCGTGAAAAACGCGGCACAGAACCAGCAGAGCAGCTTGCTTATGCCAGCCAGGTGCTCGCGGAGCGCAGTCAAAGCGGCTCGGGGCAAATGTACGCGCAAAACCTGGCCCGGGCAGCGGATACCATGCGCGGCCAGCACGCGGTGACTCCTGAAACCGCCATGACCCTGGTACAGGCGCTGATGGGCGGTCAGCCGGGCGCGGTACAGCCGGGAACGGCCCAGGGCGACGCGATGAGCAGCATGTTGGGGGCGCTGATGAGCGGTCAGGCTGGGGCTGGGCAGCCCGGAGCCGCTCAAGATGACCCAATGAGCACGATTATGGGCGCGATCTTGAACGCTCAGGGCGGAGGCCAGCAGGCACAGCAGAGCGACCCGATGGGCTCACTCTTAGGCTCGCTGCTGGGCGGGCAAAGCGGCGGGCAGGCTGCCCCTTCTCAGAACGACCCCTTGACTACGCTTTTGGGCGGACTGCTGGGTGGAAGTCCCGCGCCCGCACAGGGCCAGCCGCAGCAGGGTGGCGCTCAGGCCGGAGAAGGCATCAACATTCAGCAGCTTATGGCCGCAGGTATGGCTTTTATGCAGGCACGCCAGCGCGGCGCATCCCCGTTGGAAGCGCTGGTTCAGGCGGTGATGGCGGGCAGCCAGATGAATAATTCTGCGGCGCACAGCCAATCCGGGCAGATGGTTGCCGGAACGCTTATTAACACGATCGGCTCGCTGTTGGGTGGGCTAAACCGGTAACCCGCATTTTCAAAAACCGTTCACCATTCTTTCGCTCCCTTCAAAAGGGGGGGCAGTTTGTTGGGGTGTTCTCGTGGAGAAACTCTGTTTC
>JAEYTI010000295.1 GCA_023434145.1 Chloroflexota bacterium
GGTGTCACAGGGGGTGATCCCACCCCCTGTGACACCAAAACTCCTTGAAACTACATATGCGCCTAGCTTTTTTCTTTCCTTTGCGATTAAATCTTCTTCTCGTACACGGAGGGGTTGGCGCAGTGGGGCAGGCGCTCGCCGCGCAGGCCTGCCAGCAGATTCTCTACGGCCATTTCGGCCATGCGCAGGCGGGTGGCCTTGCTTGCCGAGGCGATATGCGGGCAGATGACGATATTGTCCAGCTCCAGCAGCGGGCTATCCTGCGGGATCGGCTCGGGCTCGGTCACATCCAGCGCGGCGGCGGCGATGACGCCGTTGCGCAGCCCCCAATTGAGTGCCTCGGGGTCTACCACAGGCCCGCGCGCCGTGTTGACCAGGATGGCAGTCGGCCTCATCTTCTGCATGCGCTCGCGGTTCATCAGGTGGTGTGTCTCGGGTGAGAGATAGGTGTGCAGGGTCACAAAATCCGAGCGTTCCAGCAGCTCATCCAGACCTACACACTGCGCGCCGGTCTCCGCGCCCGCGCCATCGGCGCAGTTCGGGTCGTTGAACAGGATCTCCATACCGAAGCCTTTGGCCCGCCGCGCCACGGCCTGACCGATGCGCCCAAAGCCGATGATGCCAATCGTTGCGCCATACACGTCCACGCCGGTCAGTACGTCTGGCCCCCAGGGCCGCCAGATGCCCGCGCGAACTTCTTTATCCGCCTCCACCACGCGCCGGGCGGCTGCCATCAGCAGCGCCCAGGTGAAGTCTGCGGTCGTTTCGGTGAGGATGCCGGGCGTATTGCCCACCGGGATGCCCTTGCGCGCGGCGGCGGCAGCGTCGATGTTATCAAATCCCACCGCCATCTGCGAGATTACCTTCAGTTGCGGCCCGGCCTGCACAATCAGGTTCGCGTCGATGCGATCTGTGAGCAGGGTGAACAAACCATCCACCTGCTGCGCCTTTTCTAGCAGCACTTCGTAGGGTGGGGCGGCCTCTTCCGGCCAGGTCTCCACCTGCGCGTGCTCGGCCAGCTTGCGGGCGGCGGCTTCGGGGATCTTGCGGGTGACAAATACGGATGGCTTCGCCATGCTCAGTTCCTCCCGTTGGGAATATTTCTCTTAAGAACTATCCGAAAAATATTGCTTGTGTTTGTTGATTGGGTGGCTATGCCACCCAATCAACAAACACAAAACAATTTTCGGATAGGTTCCAAGCAGAAGGATCGACAATATCGATCCTTCTGCTTGGAGTGCCGGTTCAATTATAGCAACAATCTGTTACGGAACAGGCCGGGGCACAGCATGAACGCGCGCGTGCTCGGTGATCCGCAGCAGGCTGGCAATGCCAACCCCTGCCAACCCCGCCCAGAACAGGAACGGCAGCCCGGGATGGAATGCCGCCAGGCTGTTCCCTAAGGCCGGGGCGAGCAGCCCGCCCAGGTTGCCAAAGACCATCACCGCGCCCATGGCGGTGCCGGCCAGGGCTGAGCCGACTCCGTCGGTCTCGATCGAGGCGGTGATGATTACCGCCATAAAACCGTCACGCACCATGCCCATCATCAACACGGCCGGCCAAACCAGGCTGCCCTGTACAAATGTGAGCAGTACGCCGCCCAGGCTGACCGATACCAGGGCAGCTATGAGGACTTTCTTGCGCGTTCCGAGCCGGTCAGAGAGCAGTGCAATGGGGATGGTGGCGAGCATGCTCATGGTGTGGAAGGCCGCCAGTGCGCCATCCGCGCTTGCCGGGGGCCAGCCCTGGTTACGCAGGTACAACGATAGATACCCCAGAGTCCCTTGCACGCAGCCGTTGAACCCCAGCAGAGCAACACCCAGCAGCAAAATGCTGCGGATGCGCAGTACCCTGGCAACGTTACTGAGGATTGAGGTGGGCTTCACAACCGGGGCAGCAGTTCCCATAACGGCCGGGGCAGAAGGAGGGGCGGCAGGGGTAAAGATCCACGGCAGAGCCAGCAGCACGCCAGCCGCACCATAGAAGAACAGCACATTCCGCCAGCCCCCCAGCGCCGGCGAGAGCGTAGTAGCGCTAAACATCGACCCGATGAGGAAGCCCAGCGCCATCGCCATAGAGAGTACGCCGCTGGCAAGCCCCAACTGCCGCCGGGGAAACCACAACCCGCACGTCTTCATGGTATTCATCACCACAAAAGGCGCCGCAGTGCCGAAGAGGAACATCGCCCCTACCAGGGTTGCAAAATTGGCGGACAGGCCGCGCAGGCTGCCAAACAGTCCAGCAGCCAGGCAGCCAATGACCAGCACGCGCTTTGGGCCAAACCGGTCGCCAATGGCTCCGCCTAACAGGCTAAATAAGATGCTCGGCAGTGCGACGATACCCCATACCATCCCCATCTGTACCAGAGTCAGGTTCAGGTCGATCGAGATTTCCTCGAACAGAACTGCTATGCTCATGCTTGGAGCGGCTATGGCAGCAGCATTGGTGAGCGCCGCCAGTGCCAGCAGCGCCCACCGAAATTTGTGTTCTTGCGCCTCAGCTTGAATGGGATTGCTCCTCGGTGTCTGTTGTGGCGTTCGATTCGACGCCGAGCGCCGCGTTCATTAATTTTTGAATGCGCCCGATCATTCCAGCCGGGTCGGGGTGCAGGCCTTCGATCAGCAGCGCGTCTTCGTAGATCTGCTCGATGATCATGCCTGCCAACTCACCATCCGGCGCGGCGCTCAACCGCTTGACAATGGGGTGGCGGGGGTTGATCTCCAGCACCTTCTCGGGGGCTTCGTACTCCTTTTGGAGCATGCGGTAAACGCGCTGCACTTCCTGGTTCATCGAGCCTTCTTTGTCCACCAGCCGCGCGGGTGAGTCGGTCAGGCGGTCGGTGGTGCGCACGTCACTGATGCGCTCGCCCAGGGCCGTTTTAAATCGCTGCACCAGCGTATCGACGGTTTCCTGCGGCAGGGCTGGCTCTTTGTCAGCCGCTTCCTGCTTTTCCTCTTCGGGGATCTCGGGTTTTTCCTGCGCGGCGTTGACCAGCGGGTACTCCTTGTACTGCGTCAGCGCCAGCAGAACAAACGAATCCATCGGGTCCGTCATCAGCAGCACGTCTACACCCGCTTTGCGGAACACGTCGAGATGGGGGCTGTGGATCACGCTTCGTTCATCGTCGCCCAAAATGTAGTAGATCTTCTTCTGCTCGGACTTGAGGTTCTGCACATATTCGTCCAGCGAGCTCAGCTTGCCCGGGTTGTTGAGTGTACTATAGCGCAGCAGCGGGGCGAGGGTATCCAGCGCCTCGCGGTCGGTAGCCACACCCTCTTTGATAAAGCGGCCAAAGCTCTTCCAAAACTGCGCGTAGTCAGCGGCAGGTTTCTTTTCGTTGCCTTCTTCGCTTTCTGCTACCTCCTCCGGCTTCGCGGATGCCAGCTTCTTGAGCATATCCACCACCTTGCCGGTCAGCACGCGCTTGAGCTGGCTCATGATGCGTGTGGACTGGATCGACTCGCGCGAGACGTTGAGCGGTATATCTTCTGAATCGACTACCCCCTGTACGAAGCGGAAGTATTCAGGCAGCAGATCGCGGGTGTATTCCTGGATCAGCACCTTGCGGGCGTAGAGCTTGAGACCATCCTCGCGGCGGATGGTGAAAATGCCCTTCTCCGGCGAGGCGGGGATGTAGAGCAAGGCGTAAAGCTGCACCGGCGCATCGACTGAGAGGTGCGCGTGGGTGATGGGCGGTTCCATCTCCAGCGTAAACTGACGGTAGAAGTCTTCATACTTCTGCGCGTCCACCTCGCGCGTGCTCTGCCGCCACAGCGCCGTCTGCTGGTTGACCTGCGCGGGGGCTTTGCCCTCCTCGCCCTGGCCCAGGGTTATGGGGTGGGGGACGAAATCGGAGTGGCGGCGGATGATCTCGCGCAGGCGGCTCTCTTCGGCAAACTCGGCGGCATCATCCTTTAACTTGACGACAACCTCGGTGCCGCGGTCGGCTTTCTCCGCCGGTTCGAGCGTGTAGGTATCTTCACCGGTCGAGTGCCACGTGGTTGCCTCGGCGTCTTTGCGGAATGAGCGCGAGGTCACGCGGATCCACTCAGCGACCATAAAGGCCGAGTAGAAGCCCACGCCAAACTGCCCGATGATCTCGGACACCGGCGCTTGGGTCTCCTGCGCGGCCTTCACAAAGGCGCGCGCGCCAGAGTGCGCGATGGTGCCCAGGTTTTCCACCAACTCGTCGCGGGTCATGCCCACGCCGGTGTCGCGGATCGTGATGGTCTTCGCCTCCGGGTCGGTGGTGATCCAGATGCCAAGCGGGGCATCCGGTTCGAGCACGTCGCGGTTGGTGAGCATCTCAAAGTTCATGCGCGTCAGCGCGTCGGACGCGTTGGAGATCAGCTCGCGCAGAAATACTTCCCGCTCAGTGTAGAGCGAGTGGATGAGAATGTCGAGAAGCTGGCGAGTCTCAGCGCGGAAAGGGATCGCGCCAGAAGAAGTGGTATCAGTCATTGGGGTTCCCTCCGAAGATAATATCGTCCCCTATGATAACCGCAAAAAGTAAGAAATACATAAAAACAGAGGGGTCGCGCGTATTTTGCGCGACCCCTCTGTTTTTATGTATTTTCCTTACGCCATCCCGAAAATCGCCGCTTCCTGCCGTAACAGCACGAATGGCACGGTTACATGCGCCATCCCGGTGATGATCATATTGGATATTCTCACGTCATACAGTGATGTGTACTTCTCGCGGGTAGTTTCCAGATAGCGTTTCAGGCTCAGTGTTCCGGTCATACGCATACAGCCATCCATGCGGAAGCTGCCCAGCAGCGCCACGACCTTCTCCATACGCCGGTTGGGTTCGGTTGGGTCGTAATCCAGCGTCTCGGTGTAAGGAGGAACCAGGTGCAGTGCCTGGATCTGTGGAACCGGCACGTGCAGCTCGGAATATTTTTGCACCTTCGGTGTCGCATCCGTCGTAACCAGGCCAACTGCATTGTAGAGGCAGATGTGATCCGGTGCGGTGGTCATTCGCAGCCAGGTGCTCACCCGGATCAACTGCTTAACAACCACATCTCCCCGGAAAAAGGCACCGGGGACGTAAATCATGAGTGGAACGACCTTCTCATCTGGTTCGAGGGTGTAAGGCTGCGAATGGATGGTCTGCGACATAGGGCTCTCCTTTTGCCAGACAGCCACCAGAGGGCGGCTGTCTGGTAAAGCAAAACAAAATCAGGGGGCCGAAACCTCCGCGTAGCGCTGGCGGATGGCCGGCAGCAGGTACTCCTCAAATGAGCGCGTTTGATCGTACTCCGGCGCCCAACCCCAATCACGCTGGGCGGCGGTGTCGTCGATATCCGCGGGCCAGCTATCCACGATTCCCTGGCGGCTGAGATGCGGCTTGAAGTCGATCTCAGCCTGTGGGAAGGCGCGCAGGACAATATCATGGAACTCTTGCGCGGTGGGGCTGAAGCTGGTCACGTTGTAGACGAGCTGGCTGATGGATTCTTTTGGGGCGGCTTCGAGCATCAGCAGCGACTTGATTGCATCCGGCATGACCATGAAGGGCAGGCGGGTATCGGGGCGCACAAAGCAGGTGTAAGGGATGCCCTGCGCCGCATGGTGCAGCATCTCAGGGCCATAATCGCTGGTGCCGCCGGTGGGCGTTGTCACCGCGCTGACCAGGCCGGGGAAGCGGATCGCGCGGAAATCCACCGTCGAGCTGCCGTGATCGGCGGCGAGCTGGCGGTAGTGGCGCGAGTAGTAGCGTCCCAGGTGCTCGCAGTAGAGCTTGTTGCAGCCGTACATGGTGGTGGGGTCCAGCCACTGTTCTTCCTTCACCTTGCCCGCGCGGTTCTTGGTCTCCAGGTCTGGGATGCCGTAGGCGGCAATAGAGCTGGGGTAGATGAACTTGACCGGGTTACCCTGCCACTGCGACTGCTCTACCGCCAGGCGCAGCAGGTTGAGCGTGCCTTCCACATTAATGCGGTGAGCGGCTTCCGGGTTGTATTCGGCTTTGGTGGAGAGGATTGAGGCCAGGTGGAAGATCGTGCGGATCTCATATTCCACCACCAGGCGGCCCAACAGCATGCCATCCAGAATATCGCCCTGGATAAAGCGCGTGCAGAGCGGTTTTAACTCCTCGTCCAGGGGTTGTACGTCGAGCGCTATCACGTTTACGTTCTTGTTGTTGGCTAAGTGGGCAATCAGCCCGTGGCCGATTTCACCGTTCGCTCCCGTGATCAGGACAACCTCTTTGCGCATGAACACATCCTTTGTTTTATGGAATTATTGTAACTGCTCGAGTTCGCGTGTTTTTGGGTGTTTTGTGAGGGTGTTGCGCTGCAGCACCCTCACAAAACACCCAAAAACACG